>JBDTPM010000303.1:0-3768 GCA_039932695.1 Gallionella sp.
ATCCCTGGTGGTGGTCGGCTGAGCGCCTGTTACCGGAGTGCCAGGAGTGCAGGGAGCTGGAGGAGTCGGGCATGTCGGGATTTTGACGACGAAATCGTTCACGTAGCTATCACGGTTCTGGTAACCGACACCGGCAACGAAACCCAGCCCGTTATCCATCTTGTCACGAAAATACACGCTGACATCCTCGCCGCTGGCATCGCCCCAGCCTTTCTTTACCTTCGCGGTGAACTCATGTTTATCCGGTTGCTTGGTGATGATGTTGATGACGCCGCCGATGGCATTGCTGCCATAAAGCGAAGAAAATGCGCCCGGCACAACTTCTACGCGGGCGATGTCGTCGACGAATGGGATGCGCCAATTAACTTTTCCAGACCTGGCATCCTGTATCGGCTGACCGTCGAGCAGGATGATCGTCCTGCTCTGATCCACTCCGCGCAGAGACATACCGCTGGTCCCTGAAGTGCCCTGTGACTGGCCAAGCGCACCGTCCCGCAAATAGAGGCTGGGTACCTGGTCAAGCACATCGCCCAGTCGCGAAACGTTCTTGGCCTTGATATCTTTGGCGGTCACCACCGTTACTGCAGCAGGCGCATCTGAGAGCGAGACTTTGGTTTTGGTTGGCGTGGTAATTAACAGTTCCATTTCCTCGGCATCGCTGACTTCAGCAGCGCAGGACGAATGGACCGATCCAGACATGCAACACATAGCAAGGAACACGCGACCAATGTGTAAAAAAGTACTCATCGAATTCCCCTTGGGATTTGATTATGGTAATACAGAATAGGGAAGTCATCCGCAAGATTGCAGCCAGATCTAAAATGATTGCCTGAGGCCGCAAGTCTGGACATGTGCGACATCTGATTTTCCACAAAAAAGGGCGGGTTTAACCCGCCCTTGATGCGCTGACGGTTTACAGATAATCCCCTAGTAGATGTCGTGCATCGTGTTGTTGACGTTGAAATGCCCGGTAGGCGTGATCAGCCTGGAATCGGTGATCACCTTCTTCAGCTTGCGAGTCTTGTCGTCAACCACCACGATGGCGGATTTCAGATTGGATGCACTCCAGACCGAGAACCATACCTCGTCTCCTGTCTTGTTGTATTCCGGCTGAACGACACGCTTGGCACCTTCACCAAGGTTGGCCCACTCGGCGATCGGCAATACTTCGAAACCCTTTTCAAGCGCGTTGATGTTGAACACAGCGATCGACTGGCTGATCTTGGCTTCCCCGTTCAGCGGGCTATCGACCCAAAGATTTGTGGACTTCGGGTGGGTCTTGATGAACAACGATCCGCTACCCTGGCCTTTCAAGGTACGCACCACTTTCCATGCGTTTTCCTTGTGTTTGACGGGGTCGGTGCCGATTATGGAGATATCTTCGCTACCCAGATGGCTGGTAGCCCAAACCGGCCCGAATTTTGGATCGATGAAGTTTGCTCCGCGGCCAGGATGAGGAGTTTTGCCGACGTCTATCGTGGCCGCCAACTTGCTTTCTTTGATGTCGATCACCGCGATCTTGTTGGAAGCATTGGCGGCATCCATGAAGTAGCGTTTGGTAGACTCGAAGCCACCGTCATGCAGGAACCTTGGTGTGTCGATCGTAGTCGTCTTCAGATTGTTCAAGTCCGAGTAGTCGACGATTATCACTTTTCCCGTTTCTTTTACGTTGACCATGAACTCTGGCTTGTAATGGGATGCCACGATAGCCGCGACGCGAGCTTCCTTGACATACTCGCCGGTCTCGGAAGCAATGCCACTGGTGACAACGACTTTTAGCGGTTTCAGTGTGTCGCCTTCATGGATCACGTATTGTGGCGGCCAGTAGGTACCGGAGATCGCATACTTGTCTTCCCAGCCTTTGAACTTGGAGGTTTCCACCGAGCGTGCCTCGACTCCGGTCTTGACTTCAGCCACCACCGATGGTGTTGGCATCCACAAATCAATAAGGCTCAATTTGGCATCGCGGCCGGTTACATACAGGTAACGACCTGACGCGGATATCCGGGAAATATGCACCGCATAACCAGTTTTGAGTACAGTCACAATCTGCTTTGTATCGCCATCGATCAGTGCAACTTGCCCTGCATCGCGCAGCGTGACGGAAAACAAATTACCCAGGTTAAGTTTGTTAATCTGTTTGGTTGGGCGGTCTTTCACCGGCACAATAAGCTTCCACGTGGCCATTATGTCACCCAAGCTCATTTCAGGAGGTGCCACGGGCGTTTGCTGTATGTAGCGCGCCATCACATCGACTTCGGCTTCGGTCAGCTCGCCGCTGGACCCAAAGTTCGGCATGCCGCCGGGTGATCCATAACCGATAAATGTCTTCAGGTATTCGGTGCCTTTTTCCAGGGTAAGATTCGGCGTTAATGCTTTTCCGGTCGCGCCCTTGCGCAGCACACCATGGCAACCTGCACAACGCTCGAAAAATATCCGGCTACCCTCAGCAAATTCCGCCTCGGTTATCATCGGCGCGTTGGGAAGTGCATCGTGATGTATCGCGTCTTCTGCCGAGCCGTAAGCATTGTGTATGGCCAGCGGCAAAGTTACCAGTGCGGACAATATTGCCAGTGTTTTGTAATAACTCCGTTCCATAATTTCCTCCTAATATATCAAGATCACAGAAACAACCTCCGCTCGATCAAAGATTTCGAACGACCCTCTTGGGTCTTTTACAATATCAGCCAGTGAAATATGCCGGAGCGCCGTATTGCCCGCCAAAGCAATATTCTGCAATACATGCTTCAGAAAAAGCCCAAGTCCCACTTTATGCTGGTTAATATTAATATTATATTACTCTTAAAATATCAATTTGGGTGTGCGACATAATGTCGCACTGCAATTTAAGGCGTAATGGCCCGGCCATTCATTTGATCAACCGGGTCGGCCATCAGCGCGCGCCCGCCAATAGACTGGCATGAAGCGCACTACCCAGGGTGCAATGCAGGCCAACCATATTGCCGCAGCCGCAATGTGCAGCCAGTGCGTGGCTGATATGGGCACCATGTCTGCCAGCACGCGCAGCACTACAGCCAGTTGCATGCCGGTAAACATCAGCATGATCGGTTTGTCTACTTTCATCGGCAGTCCGGAGTGGCCCAGCGTGACGCGTGTTGCCATTCCGATCATCAGTGTGGCGAAGCAGCCTATGGTCAGTGCATGCAGTGGGGCAAGACCCCAGATAAAGGATTCGCGGCCAAACCATGAAACAAAACTTTGCATGCTGAACAGCAGCATCGCGAAGCCCAGCCAGGCAAAGCCGATATGCAGTATGCCAAGCAGCGGAATGTGCAGCGTATGTCGCGATCCCCATGCATAGGTCAAATAGAATGCGGCAAACGCCAATGGCAAGTCACATAGCCACAACCAGGCAGCCTGGCCGGCAAGTTGCAGCAGACCATGCATCAGGCTGGATACCAGCATCACCCTCCATGGCCAGTAAGGGTTGGTTACACGAAGATGCGGCAATGCGCTACTGGTGAAAAAGGGAACCATGCGGTGTGTCACGCTGGCGAATACCGGCAACAGGAAAAGCCATAATCCGCCTTGTGTGGAAATATGCAGCCATACAGGGTTGTCGGTCATCAACCAAACGAAGAACGCTGCTATGCCGCACCAGCCCATGCCCAGCGCAGAGAGAATGATTTTAGCGTGTCGCTTGTCGGAAGGTGCAGTAGTGAGTATTACACGCAGCAGTGCGTAAAGTGCGACTCCCCAGCCGATCAACGTGCAGGACAGCGCAACGGGAAAAATGCTGTAATCAGT
>JBDTPM010000304.1:0-7869 GCA_039932695.1 Gallionella sp.
CCTCAGCGACAGCTTCACGGTGTCCAGCGCCGACGGCACCACCACGACCGTGAAGATCACGATCAAGGGCACCAACGACCCCGCGATCCTGGGTTCGGCAACGATATCCATTGACGAAACCAACGCTCCCTTAAGCACCAGCGGAACGTTGAGTATCAGTGATGTGGATAGTCCTCAAACCTTTATCACCAGAAAAAAGATTGCAGGTGTTTATGGAAATTTGAGCATAGACACATCGGGTCGATGGACATATGTCGCGAACAGCTCATTGGATTACCTCGGTGTAGGCCAGAGTGTCAGCGACAGCTTTACGGTGTCCAGCTCGGACGGCACCACCACTACCGTGCAAGTCACTATCAATGGCACGAATGACGCCGCAATTCTGAGTAGCGCCATAGTTTCGCTGGATGAAACAGACATACCGTTGAGCACCAGTGGCCAGTTGAGCATCAAAGACCTGGATAGCTCCCCGACCTTTGTCGCAGAAAGCCATGTCTCAGGTGTTTACGGCATATTCAATATCGACAGCGCGGGCCGATGGACCTATGTCGCGAATAGCGCGTTTAACGAACTTAACGAGGGTCAAAGCGTCACCGACAGTTTCACGGTGGCCAGCACCGACGGCACCACAACGACAGTGCAAGTGACGATTGATGGCAATAACGATCCTGCGGTCCTGAGTCAGGCGTCGGTCGCACTTGATGAAACCGATTCGCCGCTGAACTTCAGCGGTACGCTGAGCATCTACGATGTCGACAGCCCGGAGACTTTCGTTGAGCAAAAAAGTGTCGCCGGGAAGAACGGCACCTTCAATATCGACAGCGCAGGTCGATGGACCTATGTCGCGAATAGCGCGTTTGACGAACTCAACGTGGGGCAGAGCGTTGGCGACACATTCACGGTTGCCAGTGCCGATGGCACCACCACTACCGTGCAAGTCACGATCAACGGAACCAATGATCCCGCGATCCTGGGATCCGCAGCTATCGTTCTCGATGAAACCAACGAGCCTTTGAGCACCTCCGGAACGCTGAGCATCCGCGACGTGGATAGTCCTGCCACATTCGTGGCACAGAGCAACTTCAAGGGTTATTACGGCACCTTCAATATAGACAGTGCAGGTGCATGGACCTATCTAACATACGACGCTTTCGACAGCCTGCTGGTCGGTGAAAGCATCAGCGAGAGTTTTACGGTGGCAAGTGCGGATGGCACGACCACTTCAGTGCAAGTCACCATCAATGGTACAAACGAGGCTGCGATACTCGGTTCTGCCGATGTGGTGTTGACAGAGACGAATGCGATATTGAGCACTGGCGGAATCCTGACTATCAGCGATGTGGACAGTCCGGAGACCTTTGTCGCACAGAACCATGTCGCGGGTACAGCAGGTACCTTCAACATTGATAGCGCAGGTCGATGGACATACGTTGCGAACAGCGCTTTCGACAACCTTAACGTGGATCAGAGTGTCAGTGACACCTTTATCGTATCCAGTGCGGACGGGACCACTACGACGGTGCAAGTCACGATCAAAGGCACCAATGATGCCGCGATCCTGGGCTCGGCATCGGTCGCACTGGATGAAACCAACGCCCCGTTGAGATTCAGCGGCAAGCTCAGCATCCGCGACGTCGACAGCCCGGAGACCTTCGTCGCACAGAACAATGTCGCCGGTGCCAATGGCATCTTCAATATCGATGCGACCGGTGCCTGGACTTATCTGGCCAACTCAGCATTTGACGAACTCAATGTGGGCCAGAGCGTCGGCGACAAATTCACGGTGGCCAGTGCCGACGGCACCCCCACATCGGTGCAGGTCACGATCAACGGGACCAACGATCCAGCCGTTATGAGTTCCCCCAACGTATCGTTGACAGAAACCAATGAAGCACTGAGAACAACAGGCAAGGTGAGCATCCGCGACGTGGATAGTCCTGAGACGATCGTGGCACGAACAAATATCAGGGGCTCGTTTGGCACTTTTAATATTGACAGCGCAGGTGCATGGACCTATGTCGCGTATAGGGCATTTGATGAACTCAACGTGGGTCAGAGTGTCAGCGACAGCTTCTGGGTAACAAGTGCTGATGGCACCACCACCAAGATGCGAGTCACCATTAACGGCAGCAACGATCCGGCAAGCCTGAGCCCAGTAAATGTAATCCTGACAGAAACCAACTCACCGCGGAGAACTGGCGGGAATTTGGATGTCATCGATGTGGATAGCCCTATGGCCTTCGTAGCACAGAGCAATGTTGCCGGTACCAATGGTAAATTCAATATCGACTCTGCAGGTCGTTGGACCTATGTCGCCAACTCCGCTTTTGACAGCCTGGACGTTGGGCAGAGCGTCAGCGACAGCTTCATCGTGATAAGCAAGGATGGCACCGCCTCTTCGGTGAAGATCACTATCGAAGGCAGCGAAGAAAGCCGGTTTGATGGAGTCTGGGTCGGTGGCAAGTTCGGTATCAATCGTTCCAATCTGAATGACCTGGTGACGAGGACCGCTCCCACTTATGGTATCGAGGAAGGCAACACATGGAAGGTGGGCATTCTTCAAGTGGGCATTTATGGTTTCCTGGAATTCAATAATACTGCAACCGGCCCGATAAACTATGGCAGCACAGTATTTGGTATGGGTGCCAAATTGGGAATCCCTACTGGAAAATGGCAACCTTATGGCAAGCTGGGTTACGCTCGCACCAGTGGCAGTGAAGCTGCGGAAATTATCGGCGCCAGCCATGTGTATCGTGGCTTGGGCATTGAATACAAGCTCTCGGAAAACTGGAGCATCGCAGGGGAGTATTCGAGATCGAACGGTAATACTACTATACAAAATATTGACAACAAGTTGATAAACAAAAATATTACCGTCGGCTTGAATTATTACTTCGGTTTGCCTAAGCCAATTCTGGCACCTGCTTTGGCGCCAGCCCGGGTACAGGCCCAGGAACCATCTCCTGCTGAGACACCACAAGATGCACCAGCCCCGGCTGTTTTTGCCCCAGTTCCTGCTCCTGCACCAGCGCCGGCATTTGGACCAACTACAGCACCAGCACCTGATGTCACACCGGCATTTGGACCTGCTACAACACCATCACCTCCGGTTACACCGGCATTTGGACCAACTACAACACCATCTCCGGCTCCAGCGCCCGCACCCGCGTTTACGCCGGCATTTGGACCCGCACCATCACCATCACCGGCACCGGCACCAGCACCAGCACCTGCAAAGTAGTAACAGAATACCTTGCAGGGACATGAATTACCCAGGCAAACTCACGCAACTGCTTGGGATGATCTCAATGAAGATGTCAAATCGACTGGTGGTGAGGGGTGTATGAGAATTTGCGTCAGGAATTGACTCTCAATCCTTACCGCGAGCTTTTTTGCATATATCAAGCGTGCATCACGATGGTAAGATGAACAACCATTAATATTATTTTCAAAGTAGAACGATGAAACTGGCAATCGCTCAATTCAACAGTACGTTAGGCGATCTGACGGAAAATGTAGCAAAGATCTCGCAATACGCCGATCAGGCCAGACTGCAAGGTGCGCAACTGTTGTTGACACCCGAGCTCAGTTTGTGCGGTTATCCCCCTGAAGATCTGCTGCTGCGTGACGGCTTCTACCAGGCATGTGCGCTTGCCTTGCTTGATCTCGCCGCAAAAGTCTCGGGCATCGCCATCGTGGTGGGACATCCAATCGAAAAGGACGGCAAGCACTACAACGCGGCCACCCTGCTTAAAGATGGTGTCATAGCCGCGACCTATCTGAAACATGAACTTCCGAATTATTCTGTGTTCGACGAGGAACGCTATTTCGATCACGGTTCCGAGCCATGCGTTTTCAAGATTGCCGGGATACGCTTTGCGTTGAGTATCTGTGCCGATATCTGGGAACCCGAAGCGGCGGGACTCGCTCGTGATGCCGGTGGGCAAGTGCTGCTGGTGTTGAACGCATCGCCCTATGCGATGAAAAAGCAGGAATCACGCTATCGTGCGATACGCGAACGCATCGCCGAGACCGGCATGGCCATCGTATATGCCAATATGGTCGGAGGCCAGGATGAACTGATCTTTGATGGCGGTTCTTTCGCGATGGATCAGCATGGTGTGCTGACCGCACAAGCCGCGCGTTTTGAAGAAGCCCTGTTGATGCTGGATATTCATGATGGTTTGCGACCAACCGGCAATCAGGTTACGGCATTGAGCGAAGAAGCCGGTGTCTATAATGCCTTGTGTCTGGGTGTGCGCGACTACATCGGCAAAAACCGGTTTCCGGGCGTGTTGCTGGGATTGTCAGGCGGGATCGATTCGGCCCTGACGCTGGCGATCGCCGTGGATGCGTTGGGGGCTAATAAAGTCCACGCAGTAATGATGCCGTCACCCTATACCGCGCAGATCAGCCTGGACGACTCGCGCGAAATGGTGCGTATCCTTGGGGTGCGCTATGACGAATTCCCGATCGGGCCGATATTCCAGAGCTATCTGACCACACTGGAGAGCACTTTCGCCGGGCGCGCCGTGGATACCACCGAAGAGAACCTGCAGGCGCGCATCCGCGGTACATTGTTGATGGCCTTGTCCAACAAATTCGGTTCGCTGGTGTTGACCACCGGCAACAAGTCAGAAATGACCGTGGGTTATGCCACACTCTACGGCGACATGGCAGGCGGTTTCGCGGTATTGAAGGATGTCAGCAAAACCCTGGTGTATCGCCTGGCGCGTTATCGTAATACGCTGGGGCTGGTGATCCCCGAGCGCATCATCACTCGCCCGCCGAGCGCCGAATTGCGCGCCGACCAGACCGACCAGGATAGCTTGCCGCCCTATGATGTGCTGGATGCCATCATGGCCTGCTATGTCGAACAGAATCTCGCTATCCCGGAAATCATCGCACGCGGCTATGCGGAAGCGGACGTGCGCCGGGTGGTGCATCTGATCCGCATCAGCGAATACAAGCGCCGCCAGTCTGCGGTGGGTATCCGCATCACGGAACGCAGCTATGGCAAGGACTGGCGATATCCGATCACGGTGCGCTATCAGGACATGTTCTGATTTCCGTTGTCTGTAGGGGCGCGATTTAACCAGCCACTTACTCATCGTTTTTTGATGAGTTAGTGGAATGGCTATGCAACGCTATCGCGCCCATATTCTGATACGCGTTCTATCAGAGCACGATTTATCGCGATCCCGCGAATAATCTGTTCCATTTGATTGCAAGTTTTGCTACAATGCGCCGCGTTTTGTAGATGGGCTTCGAGCCCGTTTTTTATTTGTGGGTCGTGATTTATGGATGTGGTGAAGCTGGTCGAGACGACAGTAAGCGGCCTGGGCTATGAGCTGGTGGACTTTGAACGCTCTGGGCGCGGGCTGTTGCGCGTGTTCATCGACCAGCCTGAAGGCCACTTCGACAGGCTCAGGACAGGCATCTCGGTGGATGATTGTCAGACGGTAAGCAATCAACTGACGCGTCTGTTCCTGGTCGAGAACGTGGATTATGACCGGCTCGAAGTCTCATCGCCGGGACTGGACAGGCCGCTGAAGAAGGAAGCGGACTTTGTGCGATTTGCTGGATACAAGGCGCAGCTCAAACTGCGCATGCCGCTGGCAGGACGCAAGAACTTTGCCGGGGTCATCGGTGTGGTCAGCGATGGGATATTGCAGTTGGATGTGGATGGCAGTCCGGTGGCAATCGAACTGTCGAATTTGGATAAGGCGCGTTTAGTGCCGACTTTTTAGTTTTTGTTGCCTGTCCTGGCTGAAGCCGGGGACAGGCGAGCAGATAGCCGGAGATATAGTATGAGTCGTGAAATTTTGTTGCTTGTGGATGCCTTGTCGCGCGAAAAGAACGTGGACAAGGAGGTCGTGTTCGAATCGTTGGAGTCGGCACTGGCCTCCGCGACCAAAAAGCGTTTTGCCGACGAAGCCGATGTGCGTGTCGAGATCGATCGCGATAGCGGTGTATACGAATCTTTCCGTCGCTGGGAGGTGGTCGACGACGAGACTTTCGAAACCCCGGATCTGCACATCAAACTGGAAGAAGCGCAAAAGCGCGATCCCGATATCCAGATCGGTGAGTTCATCGAAGAGCCGCTGGAATCTATCGATTTCGGACGCATCGGGGCACAAGCAGCGAAGCAGGTGATCTTCCAGAAGATCCGTGATGCCGAGCGCGAGCAGGTGTTGGCCGATTTCATGGAGCGCAAGGAGCATCTGGTTTCCGGCACGGTCAAGCGGCTCGAGCGCGGCAGCGCGATCATCGAGTTCGGCAAGATCGAAGCCTTGTTGCCACGCGACCAGATGATCGCGAAGGAAAACCTGCGCGTCGGCGATCGCGTCAAGGCGCATCTGCTGCGCGTGGATCGCAGCGCGCGCGGCCCGCAAGTGATCTTGTCGCGCACCTCGCCCGAATTGCTGGTCAAGCTGTTCGAACTGGAAGTGCCGGAGATCGAGGAAAAACTGCTGGAGATCGTCAGTGCAGCTCGAGATCCAGGTTCCCGCGCGAAGATTGCGGTGTTGTCGCATGATCCGCGTATCGATCCTATCGGCACTTGCGTCGGGATGCGCGGCTCCAGGGTTCAGGGCGTCACCAACGAACTTGCCGGTGAGCGCGTCGACATCATACTTTGGGCGGAAGATCCGGCCACCTACGTTATCAACGCGCTGGCCCCGGCCGAGGTGAGCAGCATCGTGGTTGATGAAGAGCGCCACAGCATGGATGTCGTGGTCGAGGAAGAAAATCTGGCGCAGGCGATCGGGCGCGGCGGTCAGAACGTGCGCCTGGCCAGTGAGTTGACCGGATGGGAACTGAACATCATGACGGTCGAGCAATCAAGCGAGAAGCATAACGAAGAGTTTTCGAAGACCCGCGCGATGTTCATGGAAAAGCTGGATGTGGACGAAGAGGTTGCCGACATCCTGGTTCAGGAAGGATTTAATACGCTGGAAGAGGTGGCGTATGTGCCGCTGGAGGAAATGCTGGAGATCGAATCCTTCGACGAGGCGACCGTGAACGAATTGCGCACACGTGCGCGCAACTCACTTTTGACTGCGGCGATCGCCAGTGAAGAAAAAGTGGAACACGGGATCGGCGATCTGCTCAAGCTGGAAGGCATGGATGAGCCGACAGCACGCACCCTGGCTGGCAAGGGTGTCACGACGCAGGAACAATTGGCAGACCTGGATGTGGACGAGTTGGTGGAGTTGTCCGGTATGGATGGCGAACGTGCCAACACATTGATCATGACGGCACGCGCACCCTGGTTCGCTTAACAGGGTGATTAGAGGATAGTAATGGGAAAATTGAACGTAGCGCAGTTTGCGACTGAACTTGGATTGCCGGTTACCTTGCTGCTTGAGCAGTTGAAGGCGGCCGGGATAGACAAGGATCAGGAGTCCGATCCGATGTCGGAGAAGGACAAGGCGAAATTGCTGGAGCATTTGCGTCAAGCGCATGGAGCTGAAAAGCCCGCCAAGAAGATCACGCTGATCCGCCGCGAAACCACGGAAATCAAGAAATCCGACAGTTCCGGACGCGCGCGTACTATTCAGGTGGAAGTGCGCAAACGTCGCGTCGTGGCACCGACAGCCGCTGCCGAAGCGGCAGCGCCCACCGTACCCGTTGAAGCTTCAGCCCCACCCAAGAAGGGCAAAGCAGCCAAGGTCGTGAACGAGCAGGAGTTGGCATCACGCGAAGAAGAAGCGCGTTTGCAAACTGAATTGGCGACACGTCAGGCAGCCGAAGTGCAAGCCAAGCAGGAGCGCAGCAAACGCAAGACCACCAAGAAGGCTGTGGAGCCGGAACCTGCCGCAGCAGAGGTGAAAAGGGCTTCTGGTATTAAAGAACGATTTATTGGTC
>JBDTPM010000305.1:0-2391 GCA_039932695.1 Gallionella sp.
ATGTGTAAGGCATGCCGCCAGCGTTCAATCTGAGCCAGGATCAAACTCTTCAGTTCAATACCTGTTTTGGTCCATTGCTGGACCGGTCTTACTCAAAGTGAATCATTTGACATGATTCGTTTCGACTTCGCGTAAGTACTACTATATTTTTAAAGTCGTCTTCACTCCCCGAAGGATGCAAAAACTTCCCAAAAACCAAGTACCTACACTCGTCGGTTGTTCGTTTGTTTTTTAAAGAACGGCTGCCCAGAAAAACTACCGGACAGCGAAGAGGTGCGCATTATAGAGATGCAAAAGTTCTCGTCAACACTTTTCTGAAATATTTTGACAATAATTCCGGATAAGCCGTTAAGGCGGGTTCTTGACTACAATGCGGCCTCTCCTGAAAAGCAAAAAAATGTCACTGATCACACTAGGAATCGAATCATCTTGCGATGAGACCGGCATCGCGCTCTACCAGTTGGGGCGCGGTTTGCTGGCACACGCGTTGCACTCACAAGTCGCCATGCATAACGAATATGGCGGCGTCGTTCCCGAGCTCGCCTCACGCGATCATGTCCGGCGCGTGATCCCGCTGGTGCGCCAAGTCATGCGCGAAGCCGATGTGTCACTAGCTCAGATCAGCGCCGTCGCCTATACCCAAGGGCCGGGCCTGGGCGGCGCACTGCTGGTCGGCGCGAGTGTCGCGAATGCGCTGGCCTACGCGCTCGGCATCCCCACCATCGGCATCCATCATCTGGAAGGACACCTGCTTTCGCCTTTGCTCGCCGATCCCGCACCCGAGTTTCCATTTGTCGCACTATTGGTCTCGGGAGGGCACACGCAACTGATGCGTGTCGACGGTGTGGGGCAATACACCTTGCTCGGTGAGACGCTCGATGATGCAGCAGGCGAAGCATTCGACAAGAGCGCAAAGCTGCTGGGTTTGAATTATCCGGGCGGCCCCGCACTGGCGAAACTTGCCGCGTCGGGTCGTCCCGGTACATACAAGTTGCCGCGACCAATGATGCACAGCGGAGATCTGGAATTCAGCTTCAGCGGATTAAAGACTGCGGTGCTAACGCTGGTAAAGCAAAGCAGCAACGATGAACAAACAAGAGCCGATATCGCCTGCGCTGTGCAGGAAGCCATCGTCGATGTGCTGGCGCACAAGGCACGCGCCGCATTGGCGCAAACCGGATTGGATCAATTGGTCGTCGCAGGCGGCGTGGGTGCGAACCGACTGTTGCGCAGCCGCCTGACCGAAGACATCGAGAAGCGCGGCGGCAAAGTGTTCTATCCCGACCTGGAATTCTGCACCGACAACGGCGCGATGATCGCTTTCGCCGGCGCGCTGCGCCTCGCACAACAACAAGGCAACAAAGATTATCGCTTCAATGTCAAACCGCGCTGGAACTTGGCAGAGATAATCAACTGACTTAAAAACAATTTAACCACGGAATGCACGGAAGGAAACAAATTCTGAACCGAGCGTTGTTGAAAGGGTTTTCGAGTTTATTCCGTGTATTCCTTGGTTAATAATCTTTTCCAGTTTCTTCCGCTAGGCCGACTTCGACTTCCCAATCTTCGTTTCTTTGCCAGCCAGCAGATTCTTGATGTTGCTCTTGTGCCGCCAGATCAGCAGCAATGACATGATGCCGGATGCCAGCACCCACTCACGCGGCAAGCCAAGCGACTCGGCGTAGATCGGCGTTGCAACCGCAGCGGTCAAGGCTGCCAATGAGGAGTAGCGGAACACCAGCGCCATGAACATCCAGGTCACCAGCCCACCAAGGCCCAGCAATACATTCAGCCCCAACAACACACCCAAAGCCGTCGCCACACCCTTGCCGCCCTTGAAGCGCAGGAAGATCGGAAACAGGTGACCGGCGAACACCGCGATCGCAACTGCTGCGGGCAGCATCATGTACTGCTCACCCGGCAGGGAGTACCGTATCGCGAGGAACACCGCCAGCCAGCCCTTCGCCGCATCGCCGAACAACGTCAGCGCCGCTGCCGCTTTCTTGCCGCTGCGCAACACATTGGTCGCGCCGGGATTGCCGGAACCATAGGTGCGCGGGTCAGGCAAAGAGAACAGCTTGCTGCTGATCATTGCAAAAGAGATCGAGCCCAGCAGATAGGCGCACACAACAAATACCAAGGTCATCATCAGGAATATCTTAAAATGCAGGAACGCGAATTTTACGTCATTCTTTCCGAACTGCCATGGACATTATCTTTCTGAGCGAACTCAAGGTCACCACCCTCATCGGTATCTACGAATGGGAAAAGCGCGTACCCCAGACTTTGCAGCTCGACCTGGAGATCGCGCTGCCCGACAGCCGCGCCTGCACCAGCGACGACATCAAGGACGCGCTGGATTATGCCGATGTCGCGCAACACATCCAGACG
>JBDTPM010000306.1:0-2266 GCA_039932695.1 Gallionella sp.
AGGGGAAGGAGCGGGCGTATCCCCGCAGCAAGACTGCGGGGAATCACAAGTTGACAAATACATTCCGGTTTTTGCGAGTTGTGCGGCAACAAGCCGCCCATCCCTGCCAAACCCACTTCGCCTCTTTTTTCCTCGTCTGACCTTCGCTCGCTACGATGTGCAAGGGTCTTTAAATAGGTTGTGTTAATGGAAAAGAAATCAATAACAATTGGTATCGTCGCGGGCGAAGCATCAGGTGATCTGCTCGGCAGCCACTTGATGGCAGCTTTGAAAGCGTCCCGGCCAGAACTTAGTTTCGTTGGCATCGGTGGCCCCAAGATGCAATCCGAAGGATTGGAAGTGTTGTTCCCGATGGAAAAGCTGGCGGTGCGGGGTTATGTGGAAGTACTGCGGCATTATCGCGAGATCGTCGGAATCCGCAGCAAATTGCGCAAATATTTTCTGGCCAATCGCCCGGATCTGTTCATCGCGGTTGACGCGCCGGATTTCAACCTTGATCTGGAACTTGCCCTCAAGCAGCACGGCATACCAACGATCCATTATGTCAGCCCTTCGATCTGGGCGTGGCGCGGAGAGCGCATCCACAAGATCAAGCGTGCTGTGTCACACATGCTCGCTCTGTTTCCTCACGAGTCCACGCTCTACCAGCAGGCGGGTGTGCCGGTTGATTACGTCGGGCATCCGCTGGCCGACATGCTGCCGGAACAACCCAATCGCACCGAGATGCGCGAGACGATGCGTATTCCGTTGCACGCCAGGGTGTTCGCGTTTCTTCCCGGCAGCCGCCAGAGCGAGGTCAGATACCTTGCTGGCACCATGATAGAAACCGCCAAGCTGATATTGCAAAAACTTCCGGATGCACGTTTCCTGGTGCCGCTGGTCAGCCGCGAGACGCGCGGTATCTTTGAGCAGGCGCTTTATGATTGCGATGCACAGGAGTTGCCGATCACGCTGTTGTTCGGCCATGCGCAAGATGCGATGATCGTTGCCGACGGTGTGTTGGTCGCATCGGGAACCGCGACACTGGAAGCAGCGCTGCTCAAGCGTCCGATGGTGATCACCTACCGGATGCCGGCGCTGACAAAGTGGTTGATCAAACGCAAGAGTTACCAGCCTTATTATGGTTTACCCAACATCCTGTGCGGACGGTTCGTTGTGCCTGAGCTGATCCAGGAGGATGCCACACCGGAGAATCTTGCCCAAGCCTTGCTCAATCTGCTCAATAACAAGCAAGCGGTGGCAGAGCTCGAACAGACATTTGTCGATTTGCACCGGACACTGCGTCAGAACACTGCACTGAAAGCTGCCGAGGCTATCCTGCCCTATCTGAAGAATGCATGAAGCCATTCTGATCTGCGGTGTGGATGAAGCGGGTCGCGGGCCGCTCGCCGGGCCGGTGAGCGCTGCCGCGGTGATACTCGATCCAGCCTGCCCTATCGCAGGTTTGGCTGACTCAAAAAAACTTTCCGAACGACAACGCGACCGATTGGCCATCATCATCCGCGAGCGTGCGCTGGCATGGGCTGTGGCTTATGCCGAAGTTGACGAGATAGACAGTCTCAATATCCTGCAAGCCACACTGCTGGCGATGCGCCGCGCCGTGCTGGCACTCAATATCCAGCCGCAACAGGTGTTGGTGGATGGCCTGTATTGTCCGCAAACCGGCATTCCCAGCCAGGCGATCGTGAAGGGTGACAGCAAGGTCGCGGCAATCTCCGCCGCTTCTATCCTGGCGAAGACTGCGCGCGACGAGCTGATGCTGGAATTGCATCGGCGGTATCCCCACTACGGTTTCGCCAGCCATAAAGGCTATCCGACCGCCGCGCATCTGGCAGTGTTGCGCGAGCATGGCGTGTCCGAAGTGCATCGCAAAAGTTTCAGGCCGGTGCGCGAGCTCTTGTTCCCTCTCTCGCAAGCGGGATAACCAGCGACTTAGCTGCGTTCTTTGGCAGCTTAGTCGAATGGCTAGTTGTTTCACCCAGAGGGTTGGGGTAGGGATGGGTGAAGCGTGAAACTTATACCCCATCCCCCTCCTATCCTCCCCCTTGAAGGAGGAGGAACCGAACAAAAACTCCTCGATTCACTTGAAATATTCAACGCCGCCCTAATGTTAGGAAGCAGGCAACAACAGTATTCAATCTTTAAGCATTCAATTGAAAGGAAAGCATCATGGGAAAAATCATCGGCATCGACTTGGGCACGACTAACTCCTGCGTGGCCATCATGGAAAACGGCAAGACCAAGGTGATCGAGAACGCGGAAGGCA
>JBDTPM010000307.1:0-10099 GCA_039932695.1 Gallionella sp.
TCAACTGGATCGCACCGATGCCGCGCCGGTGATCGGAGGCGCGCCAGGCGTTCTCCTTCATCTCAGCCCACATCGGTCCGCCTATCGGTGCGGCGGTGAGTTCAAGCATGAAATCCCTGGCGTTCTTCATGCCGTCGAGCAGACCGCCGCCGGCGCGCTGGTCGGCATCGGTGTACAGGTCTCCTAGCACACTGCCCAGTGTCTCCAGCGGACCGGTCTCCCACATGATATGCAGCGGATAGATCTCGTTGGTGAGGCACTTGTCGCGGAACGCGATCACGCGCTTGGCGACATCGGCCTCGCTGTTGAGCCCGCCATGCAGATAAAGCATCACCCGCTTTTTTCGCCAGCCGCGCTGTTCGGCGATCTGAGGGATGGTCTCGCCGAACAGGCGGCGCAGATCCTGCTCGCTGGTCCAGTAATCACCGGTTTGCGACAACTCGCCGTTGTTGCCCACATCGACGATGAATGGTCTTATTTCGGAGAGCGGGATCTGGCGGCTGCGGCGGAAACGTCCTGCACTGCTGTCGGCAGTATTCTCATCGCTTTCCCACAGGTCGGTCGCCAGCGGCACACCCAACTGCGCCACCCACAGGTCGGTGGCATGCAGCATGAAGTCCTCATAGGGCAGCAGTGCAAAACCATTGCCGCCCCACTGCTTGCCCCAGGAATTCTGCACGATGAAACCTTCGCGACCGTAACCGACCAGCGCGATGGCATGGCCGGAAGCGGCGCGGCCTCTGCGTTCGATGACCGGCAAAGTGAGGGTGTGCCGTCCAGTGCCGAGTTTGATTTTGATCTTGCCGGGATCATCCCAGCCATCGTGAACCATCATCGTGCAGAACACCGCGCCGGTCTCGTTCAGTGCGGCATGCACATCGCGCACTTCCCTGTGTTTGATGCGGTAGTAGGCGCCGCAAGGTGTGGCGAGAGCCGCCCTGCCGATCTCGGTATCGAAATGACTGCGGCCCTGCAGCGTGTCTGGCCATTGCTTGCGCTCGCATACGCCGTGTCCCGCCCAGCCTTTCATCGCGCCGCGTGCCGACGAGCCTGAGTAGTTTTCGCCGGGCCATTCGTCATGGCAACGCGCCATCTCGTACAGCATGCGCGGGCTGGCGATGCGCTTTACGCCGCGCCGCGCAAGCAGCAGATTGATCGTGGCGGCCAGCGCGAAGCCGGTGCACGCGCCTTCATTGCCCTGGTCGAGGATGAGGGGCACGTCGGCGCAGTTGATCAGAGTGTCCGGCAGGCCGATCAGTGCAGGTTGATAAGCCCAGTCGCGCAGATCGATGCGGTCCGGGAACGCATCAAGTGTGCGCTTGCCTTTAAGAACGGAACTATTGCCGGCCATGTTGATTGCTCCTTGAATACAGAACATCATCAAGTCGGACTGCAACCGGGACAACGGCTGTCCCGGCTATTCCTCAGGTTTTTGGGCATGCGCCGTTATGAGGCGCATCCAGGCTTGGTCCTTGAGACTCAGTCCTTGCTTTTCTTCCACCAGAATACTATCCCGGCTATCGCGATGGCCAGGACGAGCAGCCATAACCAGTATTCCTGCAGGAAGCCCACTTCCTCGACTTGCTTGACGGGCGGGATAGGTACGGGGGTGGGTTCTGGAGGCCGCATCACCGGTGCTGGTTGTACAACAGGCGCCGGTGCAGGAGCGGGTGGCTCAACTGGAGCGATGGGCTTGGCCTTGGCTACCTTTTTCTTCGCTTTGCGCACTACCGGCTTGGGCGCTGGCGGTTCGGCAACGACGACCGGGGCGGGTGCAGGCTCCGGTGCAACTACCGGTGCGGCAGGTACTTCAACCGGGGCGGCCACTTCAACCGGGGCGGCCACTTCAACCGGCGCGGGTGCTGCGACTGGGACCTCTTCAGGTTTGCTGGTCGCGCAAGCCGATAAAGCCATGGCAGAAAGGAGCAGGACTACGGGCAGGGCAATATTGTGCATTCTTGACATGGGGTTCTCCGAAAAAATGTTTGATGGCATGAAATCAGGATGGAATTTTCCCACAGTTAGCATTGCCCCGCAAACAAATAAATGCCGCTTCAACGGTTGCAATCATGTCCGGGCTGTCTTGTGCGATCGGTAGTGCCGTACAATCCTGCCGATGCACACACTACCCTTTAGCGCACTCACCCCGGATTCCGTGCTGGATGCGCTGGACAGCATCGGTTTGCGCGGCGATGGCCGCCTGCTGGCGCTCAACAGCTATGAGAACCGTGTCTACCAGGCAGGCATGGAAGACGGTCCGCCGCTGGTCGCCAAGTTCTATCGTCCCGAGCGCTGGACCGATGCGGCGATCCTTGAAGAGCACGCGTTTGTCGCGACATTGGTCGAGCGCGAGATCCCGGTCGTGCCGGCACTGGAGATCAATGGCCGCACGCTGCACCTGTTCGGCGGCTTCCGTTTTTCGGTGTTCACCAAACAGGGTGGCCGCGCACCGGAACTGGATGACCGTGCCACATTGGAGTGGATGGGGCGATTCATCGGACGCATCCATGCCGTCGGCGCGCTGGAACCCTACCGGCATCGTCCCGCGCTGGACATCGAAAGCTTCGGAGTGGAGCCGAGCTCATATTTGCTGGCGCACGACTTCATCCCGGCCGATCTGGTCGAAGTCTATCGCGGTGTGGTCGCGCAGGCGCTGGATGGCGTGCGGCGCTGTTTCGATCGTGCGGGAGAAGTGAAACAGTTGCGCCTGCACGGTGACTGCCATGTCGGCAACGTGCTGTGGACCGATGCCGGTCCGCACTTCGTGGATTTCGACGACAGCCGCACCGGTCCGGCGATACAGGATCTGTGGATGCTGCTGTCCGGCGAGCGCGCCGACCAGACCCGGCAGTTCTCCGACCTGCTGGCCGGCTACGAGGATTTTTACGACTTCGATCCGCGCGAACTGCACCTGCTCGAAGCGTTGCGCACGCTGCGGTTGATCCATTACAGCGCATGGATCGCGCGGCGCTGGGACGATCCGGCTTTTCCTGTCGCCTTTCCGTGGTTCAACACCCAGCGTTATTGGCAAGACCGCATCCTGGAATTGCGCGAGCAGATCGCGCTGATGGATGAGCCGCCGTTGATGACGATATGACTGGGTACTGGTCGGATAAAGTGAGAATCAGATTCCTTCTGCTCAACTTTCTTTGACCCTGAACCACGCCGCATACAGTGCCGGCAGGAACAGACAGGTGAGCAGGGTAGCGACGACCAAACCGCCCATGATGGAAACCGCCATAGGCCCCCAGAACACCTGGCGGGTGAGCGGGATCATCGCCAGAATGGATGCGGCGGCGGTCAGCGTGATCGGGCGGAAGCGCCGCACGGTCGAACTGACGATGGCTTGCCACTGGGTTTTGCCGTCTTCTTCGTCCTGGCGGATCTGGTCCACCAGTATCACCGAGTTGCGCATGATCATCCCTGCCAGCGCGATGAAGCCGAGGTTGGCGACGAAGCCGAACGGCACACGGAATATCAGCAGCGCCATCGTTACGCCGATCAACCCGAGCGGCGCGGTAAGAAACACGATGACGGTGCGGCTGATGCTTTGCAGTTGTATCATCAACAGCGTGATCACGCCGACCAGCATCAGCGGCATGACTTTCATGATGGCAGTTTGACCCTTGGCGGATTCCTCGATGCTGCCGCCCATCTCGATGCGGTAACCGACCGGCAGTTTGGCGCGCACGGCATCGAGCTGTGCGTCGAGTTGCGTGGAGGCCGTCGCGGGCTGCGTGGAGTCTGCCATGTCGGCACGCACCGTCATTGTGGGCAGGCGATTGCGCCGCCAGATCATGCCCTCTTCCAGCACCGGAACCAGCTTGGCGACTTGGGCCAGCGGCACATGGCGGCCACCGGCCAGCGGGATATCCAGATCGGGCAAGTGATCCAGTGAATGCGCGCCTCGCGCCTCACCGCGCCACACCACGTCGATCAGCTGGTCGCCTTCGCGATATTGGGTCAGAGCAACACCATTCAACCAGCCTTGCAGAGCCTGTGAGATCTCCTGGCTGGACGTGCCGAGCTGGCGCGCGCGATCCTGGTTCACTTCGACGCGTACACTCTTGATCTTTTCGTTCCAGTCGAAATTGACGTTTTGCAGATGCTCGTTGGCGCGCATCATCGTCGCGACCTGTTCGGAGATTTCACGCAGTCTGGCCAGATCCTCACCCATCACGCGGAACTGCACCGGATAGCCGATCGGCGGGCCGTTCTCCAGTCGCACCACCCGCACGCGCAGATGCGAGTAATTCGGAGCGGAAAATCTCTCTTCGAGGCGATGCTTGATCTCCTCGCGTTCTTTCAGCCCTTTGCTGACGATGACGAACTGCGCGAAGTTGTCGGCAAACAGTTGCTGGTCCAGCGACAAAAAGTAACGCGGCGCGCCGTTGCCGATGTAGGAAGAAGAGTAGGCGATGCCGGGATCGTCCTTGAGCAGCTTCTCGATGCGCTCCACTTCATGTCCGGTGGCCTTGAGCGACGCGCCTTGCGGCAGCCACACATCCACCATCAGTTCCAGCCGGCTGGCGGCCGGGAAAAATTGCTTCTGCACGAATTTCCCAAAAACGACGATGGACAGCACGAAGATCAGGACTGTAGCGAGTATCACTTTCCAGCGATTGCGCAAACACCATTCCACCACGGCGCGCAGGCGGCGATAGAACGGCGTGTCATAGACATCCGCACCATGCCGTTGCGCCTTGGCGATGAGCTTGGCCGGGTCGAGCAATCTGTAGCCGAGGTAAGGCGTGAACACCACCGCGACGATCCACGACACCAGCAATGCTGTCGTTACCACCGCAAAGATCGAGAAGGTGTATTCGCTGGCAGCCGACTTTGAAAAACCCACCGGCGTGAATGCGGCGGCGGTGATCAGCGTGCCGGTGAGCATCGGGAAAGCGGTCGAGGTATAGGCGAATGTCGCGGCCTTGAACCTGTCCCAGCCCTGCTCCATTTTCACCACCATCATTTCCGCGGCGATGATCGCATCATCGACCAGCAAGCCGAGTGCGATCACCAGCGCGCCCAGCGAGATGCGCTGCAAGTCGATGCCGAATATTTTCATCATGAAGAAGGTGATCGCCAGCACCAGCGGGATGGACAATGCCACCACCGTGCCGGTGCGCCAGCCCAGGCTGAGGAATGACACGGCCAGCACGATCAGCACCGCCTCGGTCAGAGAATGTTCGAACAAGGTGATCGAGCCCTTGACCACTTCCGGCTGATTGGCGACGACGTGCACCTCCACCCCGGCCGGAAGCTGTGCGGAAATATCCTTCATCGCCTGCTTCAGGTTTTCGCCGAGATCGATCACGTTGCCACCCTTGTCCATGACGACACCTATACCGATCGCGGGCACACCGCCGACATGCATGCGCGGACCGGGAGGATCGGCCAGGCCCCGGCTCACCCTGGCGATGTCGCCCAACCGGAAGTGCTGGCCGTTGACGAGCAGATCGGAGTTGCGCACCCGGGCGACACTATCGAAGCCGCCACTGACGCGCAGGCGGATGCGGTCACTGTCCGTTTCGACGAAACCGGCAGAACTCACCGCATTCTGTTTCTGCAAAGCTTCGCCCACTTGCTGCGGGGTGATGCCCAGACTGGCAAGACGGTTGGGCGATACATCGATATAGATCTTTTCTTCCTGCACGCCGATCAGCTCGACGCGCTTCACATCCGCCACGCGTTTAAGATCCAGCGCGATACGGTCCGCATAACGGCGCAACGCGCTCAGATCGAAACCGTCGCCGGTCAGCGCGAAGATGTTGATCTGCACGTCGCCGAACTCATCATTGGGGAACGGGCCCTGCACGCCGGACGGCAGGGTGTGGCGTATGTCGTCCAGTTTTTTGCGCACTTGCCGCCAGGCTTCCGGCACTTCAGGCTTGGGCGTGTAATCCTTGAGGATCACGAACACCAGTGATTCGCCGGGCTTGGAAGCCGAGCGCAGCACATCCACCCACGGCGTTTCCTGCAATTTCTTTTCGATGCGTTCGGTCAGTTCGCGCTCGACCTCCTGCGCCGTCGCCCCCGGCCAAAGGGTACGCACCACCATCACCTTGAAGGTGAAGTCCGGGTCTTCCGCGCGGCCGAGATTGAGATAGGAGATCACTCCCGCCCCCATCAGCACGATGATCAGATACAACACCATCTGCTTGTGCGTGAGCGCCCATGCGGAAAGGTTGGGTCCCTTCATTGCGCGTTACCGTCTGCGAATTCTCCCTCGATGATGCGTATCTTTTCGCCCGCGTTGAGTTTGTGCACACCGGCACTGACGATGCGCTCACCCGCCACCACACCGCTGGCGATCACCGCTCCGTTATCGCGATAGGCTGCGACCTGAACCGGACGCAAACTGATGCTGTGATCCGCAGCCACGACCCACACTGCCGCCTGGTTGCCCTGCTGGAATATCGCCGACAACGGCACGATCAACTTGTCCCGTTTGTCTTGATTTATGAAACGCACCTGTGCCGTCATCCCCAGCGCCGCCCGAATATCCGCGCCGCTCAACGCGACCCGCGCCGCATAGGTACGACTGGCCGGATCCGCTGCCGCAGCCAATTCGCGCAAGCGTCCGCTGAGATGGGCCGCTTCGTTTCCGGCGGACCACAACGAAATATCGGCAGGCGTGCCGATCTTCAGGCCGGCAAATTGTGCCTCCGGTATCGCGATCGCCACTTCGCGCGGACCGTTTTGCGCCAGGCGCAACACCGGCTGTCCGGCGCTGACCACCTGCCCGACCTCGGCCAATGTCGCGGCGACCACGCCGGCATGATCGGTCCGCAAGGTGGTATAAGCGGCCTGGTTGCCGGCCAACCCCGCCTGGGCGGCCGCGGTTTTGAGGGCGGCTTCCTTGGCATCCAGCGCCGATTGACTGACGAACTTTTTATCGTGCAATTCGCGGTAGCGCTTGGCCTCATCCATGGCCAATTGATATTGAGCCTGGGCGGAACCCGCCTGCAAACTCGAATCCTCAGGATCAAGCCGCATCAGAACCTGCCCGGCCTGAACCCGCGCACCGGCATCAACCAGGCGCTCGATGATCTTTCCCCCGATACGAAAGCCCAGTTGCGTTTCGTGGCGTGCCCGAATTTCGCCGCTGTAAGTATTGCCGCTATCTGATACAACTGAACCGACAACCAGGGTCAGTGCCGGCCGATCGATTTTAGCCGGCGAGATTTTGGATTCCGGATCTGATCCCTTTCCGCAGCCGCTGAGAAAAGATACAAGGGCGAGTAGTAAAACAAAGGGTTTCATGATGAGTTGGAACGGATAGGAGATAGATGCACAATGTAGAGTCAGGGTAGATAACTGTCAACATAACAACAGATAAGAGAGAGCCGAATGCCAACCGAAGCAGAAACCATCATCGCCGCCACACAACTATGGCTGGAAAATGCCGTTATCGGACTCAACCTGTGTCCCTTTGCCAAGGCGGTGCACGTCAAAAAGCAGATACACTATGTGGTCAGTGCCGCGACTACACCGGAAGCCTTGCTGGAAGATCTGATGAATGAATTGCGCACCCTGCAGGATGCCGATCCCGAGAAGATCGATACCACGCTGCTGATCCATCCTTGCGTGCTCACCGACTTTCTCGACTTCAATGATTTCCTGGACACGGTTGATATCGCGGTAGCGGAGCCGGAGTTCAATAATGAATTCCAGGTCGCCAGCCTTCATCCGCAGTATCAATTTGCCGGCACCGCGCCGGACGACATCGAGAATTACACTAATCGTTCGCCTTACCCGATGTTGCATCTGCTGCGCGAAGAAAGCGTGGATCGCGCCGTGGCTGCTTTTCCGGATGCGGACCGGATCGTTGACAACAATGTCGAGACGATGAAAAAGTTGGGGCACGAAGGGTGGAAGCGGTTGGGGCTGGATGTGCTATAGGGGCACCGATCAAAGGGGGCTCCTTTAACCCCTCGCTTCCGCCTGCATGGTCTCGCGTAGCCAAAGATGATTACCCCGACACTGTTTGCAACTCAATTACCCCGGGTCACGCCAATTGCCGGCAGCGCTTGTCGGTATTGCAATAAGAGCGCACACTTGCAGCGCTGTTAAACAGCAATTTATTTCAGGCAATTCATCACTAACTCACACGGGATTTTTACTATGCGCAAATTTGTAATGTTGGCCTGTTTGTCTCTGGTTTCATTTTCTGCGATGGCTAGCTGCGACGATCTGAAGGCCAAGATCGATGGCAATCTGCAGGCCAAGGGAGTGAAGTCCTATACGCTGGAAATCGTCACGATCGGCAAGGCAAGCGATGCGACTGAAGCCGCCCCTGCTTCCGGCGTAGCCGCAACGGCCGAGAGCAAGGGTAAGGTCGTCGGCACTTGCGAAGGCGATACCAAGCAGATCATATATAAACGCAATTGATCGAAAAGCAGCGTGCCCCCGGCGCCAAGTCGAACCAGGGGGCATCGCAATAGCTTGGCCAGTCGCGGCCACCTATTCCGCGAT
This sequence comes from Gallionella sp., assembly GCA_039932695.1. Lineage (GTDB taxonomy): Bacteria > Pseudomonadota > Gammaproteobacteria > Burkholderiales > Gallionellaceae > Gallionella. The sequence goes on from JBDTPM010000307.1 coordinate 8,479, forward strand.
TGCCGCGCGCACGCTGGGGCGCTTGCCGATGCGCGCAAACCACGTAGCCAGATTCGGGTGTCCCGCGCGCCAGTCGCGATCCGGCTGGCGCAAGTCCAGATAGATCAGCGCGCTCGCCAGCGCCAGATCGGCCAGCGTGATCGATGAACCCTCGCACCACTCACGCTGGCCAAGCTGGTCAGCCGCATAGGCAAGCGCGCGCGTGATGGCATCGTTGTGCCGGGTGATGTTGCCGGCTTCCTGTTTTTCTGCCGGGCGTATGCTTTCGGTGCGCACCACGACAGCCGAATCCATGATGCCATCCGCCAGCGCTTCCCAGCGCCTGACGCGCATCCGGGCCAGCGCATCGGTGCGCGGGATCAGGATGGGGGTGTCATTCAGCGTGTCTGCGTATTCGGCGATCACCGGGGAATCGAACACGCAGGTTTCGTCATCCAGTATCAGTGCCGGGATGCGCCCGAGCGGATTGACGCGCGCCACCTGGCTACCCGGTTCGCGCGGCGGATCGATGAGGTAGTCATGGGGAATGTTCTTCTCCAGCAAGACCAGGCGCACCTTGCGCACATAAGGGCTGGTATTGGTTCCAAGCAGTTTCATGCGGTTCTCCGATATCGGGTTGCCCGCTTCAGAAGCGGGTGGTGAAGGGGCTCTTTGTTTTACAATTCAATGTCACTTCATTTCCGGCGATTCAAATTATATTGCAATGTTGCCACCCGCTGCTGCGAAGTTAGCCATGAAGAGAGGGTTGAGAAATATACTTCTTAATTCCCCAAATTCTTTGGCTGATTAAATTTCACTGTGCATGGCAGATGGCCCGGGCAGAGCAACATGCGCACCAACATTTGTGGACGCCCTTCTTCCCATGATGATTTATTGGGCACGGAGTGGATGTCGATGTGCCAGATCGAACCCTTTCGAAACACTTTGACAGTATTGCTGATGAATTCGCCCAGTTCGGCGGTGCTGCCGCTGTGTAACCGGTAATGGATATTGTCGAGAAGGAGTTCTTCCAGGTCGTCTTCCGGCTCTTCAGAGGGTTGCGGCAACAGGCTGCCGCGGTCGCGAATGCAGTTGATACTGACCGGGCTGTTGTTGTCAGCTTGTATCCAGCAGTCCCAGTCCAGCGATTTTTCTGCGGATGGTTCGGCGCAGGCACAGCCTGCCGCAAAGAGAAGCAAGACGGTCAGCCAGCACTTTATCATTTTCATATCCATCCAAGAGTACCGGAGCAGAATTGGTTTTGACTACCCGTAAGCTCATATCGCACCGCAACTGGTGCCGAGCAGTTTCATGGGCTTCTCCCTGATATCCGGTTGTAACTTCAGCTGTGAATCATAGAGCAAACGAGCGTTGTCCGCATATATCCGTCCTGTCATATCCCTGTCACAACACCTCTTTATAGTGCACACACTCACACACAGCAAGAGAGGGAATCGATGCCTACCATGCTACCCGCAGATCTGTTCCGTTCATTTCATCGCGCGCCGCGTGCGCAGTTCTTTGCCAACCGGCTACTCGTAAACGAATGGGTGATACATGGCGTGACGGATACAGGAGAGGTCTTCAATGTTCCGGATTGGCCGGAGCGTTTGTGTGGCCTGTTGGCTTGCAGGTCGCCGGA
>JBDTPM010000308.1:0-9605 GCA_039932695.1 Gallionella sp.
AGAACAGTCCCGCTTCCCCCAGACCCGTGCCCGCAGCGATCACGGCGGCATTGCCGCTGGCATCCGGCGCGCCGGATTGCAATGTGAACAGATCTGATTCGCCCAGTGCGGCAAGCCCATACGCTGTCGCTTCCAGGTCATTCAGCAAGGTGCAGCGCGGGAAACCGAAGCGATGCCGCAATGTATCGGCATCGATGCGCCATGGCAGGTTGGTGGTTTGCACCACCCTGCCCTGCACCGGACCCGCAATGCCGAAAGCAGCATGGTTGATGTGAATTTCGCCCCGCTCTCCTTCAAGTGGTGCAGAGCTGGAAGAGAGGAAACATTTTGTGCGGGACAGAAAGTCGTCCAGCAGCTCTTCAAAGGTGGCGTAATCACGGCTCCGGTAACTGATCTCATGAACGATCAGCACTTGTGTACCGCTGACTTCAATTACCGCAAGCCGTGTATTGGTGCCGCCGATGTCACCAGCGAGATAATGACTCATATCAATTTAGTGTGCGTGTAAATCGGTATCGTCCGGATTCAACAAATGCCACCGTAACTGGTCATCGCGATCGAACAATCGGCAGGCGCCGCGCGTACCACTTCGATACCACCAAGGTGCAATCTGCCCACCATGTTACCCAATCCTATCATCGCCAACCGCATCAATCCCCCAGGGAAAAATTCAAGCAGACACCTGCAAACGAGCCGAAGTAGATCCGCATCATTAATAAACAAGAATCCGTGCGTGAATTATATGCCGTAATTCACCGATGCAAACGACAGTCCGATCCGCCATTTCTAATCAGGATAGACTATCGATCCCGATCCGATCAGTTTGGATCAATGGCGAAGGCTGGCAGAAACATCCGGCTGATCACTCATGCAGCGAGACTCACAAAACCCCGAAGACAGCATGCTGAATCATCAGAAACGAAAGGAATAAAGCAGGTCCAGCGCATCCTCGTTGCCGGTACGGGTCACAATGGTGATGCGCCGCGTCAGTGTGTAGGTAAATGTGGCAACACCGCCAACCTCAGACAATACCTGCTCGTAGCCGACGCGCGCGCGCGCAGACAACTGTTTGCCAACGGTCACTTTCTGACTCTGTTGCGAGTCGGCTCCGGTTTGCTGGCTCAGGGAAAATTCATCCACACCGAGCACCTTCCCCAATTGCCCGTTGGACTGCCCGCCCAGAATTCCGCCGGCGGCAGCGATCATCAAAGCCGTGTCGACTCCGTTGCTCTCCGGCACATGCCCCAATATTATCCAGGACAATTTTTCTCCGTCCGGCACGTTGGGCGTTGATACCAGTCGCGCCTTCGGACGACGCAATGTGCCGGTCACTTCCACCCCCGCTTCGACATCCAGCCCCTTGCGCAAAGCGAGGATATTCAAGCCCGGATCATCCAAAGGTCCCTGGAAATTCACCATGCCGCGTTCCACCTCCAGGCGCTGCCCATAGGCTTCGAATAGTCCATCCTTTGCCGCGATGATGCCGGTAACCCGTAACGGTTCACCGGGTTCCCCGTGCACTTTGAGTTGACCGGCCAAGCGCCCCTCCAATCCCGATGCGCGAATATAGAAGTGGTCGCCCAACTCCAGCGTGGCATCCACCGCAGTCGGGGGACCTATCTGGCTGGCAGGCTCTTTCCCGATGATCAGCACATCCCCGGAATAGCGCGGACGATCGCTGACCGGCTTATTGACAAGGCCGGCATCGGCCCGGATGTTGCCATCCAGCATCAGGGATTTGTTGGCATAACGGGCATGCCCGGTGCCGGAAACGATGATCCAGCGATCGGCGCGATGTGCCAATGGCAGGCGCTCAGCAGTGACTTGCAGAACGCCACTGCCACCGTCCAGATCGATGCGCCCGCTCGCGCTCAATTTGCCGGGGCCGGCGGGAAGGGTGATATCTGCGAGCAGAATATCGCGCGGCGCCGACAGATAGGGCGCCGAGAAGTCAAAGCGATCGACATGCACCGCATCGGATACGAAGCGAGCTTTCAGTTCTCCGTGCTCCAGACGGACGCCCTGGTCCAGCAAACCAAAATTCAACTCATCACCCTGTGCATCGCCCTGCAGGCGTGGGGACTGGAAAGTACCGATCAGTTCGGCATCGAAATTGAGCCGCCCTCCGCTTTGCAAGTTGCTGTCCAGCATCGGCCCGAGCCAGGACAAATCATCCGAATGCAGGCGCAGGTGTCCGGAAAGCGGCGCATCCGGCATGATCGTCCAGCCTGAATCGCCGCGTGTCAGCGGCATACTGGCCTGCACCGTCACCTCGCCCAGATGCTCCCCATCGGCTTCAAGACGCGCATGCAATTGATCCTGCTCCGCACTCAACGTCAGCTGGATGTCGCGTAATCCCAACTGCAAACCGGTATTGCGATCAACCACCCAGTCGCCGCTTTCGCGCTGTACATGCAGCCGGCCTTGCCAGTGCTCCCCCACTGTCGCATCCCATTCTCCGCCAAAACGCATGGCATCAAAGGCATCTGACGCATATTTGCTTTGCTGCAGATTGACCGCGCGCACGTTGAGGCCGCTAAAGTTTCCGCTGCTGTGCCAGCTTTGCGGCGTCCACTGCATGTCGGAAAATTTGATTAGTCCTCCGGCTATGGACACATCCGCTGTGCCGAGATGAAAGGAATCCTTGGCAATGGACAGCGGCGCAGCTGTCAACAGATGAAACGGCAGTACACCCTGCGAAGCCAGTTCATCGAGCGCACCACTCCATCGCAGCGCTTGCCACCCCCGCGCAGGATCGCCAAAGCCTCCGCTTGCCTTCAATACCAATTCGCCAAGTGCATCTTCATCCTGCGCGATGCGGACGGATGCCCGCAAGTTGTGATGCTCGCTGCTGCCCTGCAACTCGACTACGGCTTCCGGAATATTCAGCTTTCCTTTACCGTGATAGTCCGTCACACCCAGTTTCAATTGCATCGCGGCGGCTGCCAGATCGCCTGTTGCATCCAGTGCGGCGAGGCGCTGCCCGCCGGGCAGCATGAGTTGATTTCCTTGCACGGAGAACTGCAGTCTTGGGTCTTCAAGGGTACCGGACAGTTCGGCACTCCCCGCAAACTGGCCGCCAAGCTCGTTGCCGAGCTGCGCCAGATTCGGGGCATCAAGTTTCATCAGCACGCGCTCTGCACCGGTACCATGCGCGATGTTCAGGTTGAGGCGATTGTCACCCAGGCGCACTTCGACTGCTGCCGTGACTTGCCGCAAACCGGCGAACTCCAGATGTCCATTGCCGCTGATGTCGTATTGCGCAAAGTGACTGCCGGACAGATCGAGCTGCAACACACCTGCAACTTCCGGCAACAGTGTCCCGGACATTTCCAGTTCTGCATTCAAGTCAGTCTTGGGGATGGCGGCGAACTCGGACAGATCCAGCTTGCGCAGCTGGCTGGAGAAACGAAACCTGCGGTGGCGATCCAGCACCAATTGTCCATGTCCGGTGAGCACGGTCTCGCCGCGCGTCAGGCGTACGCTGGAGAGTTCGATCTGACTGCCCTGCCATTTGAACTCACCATGCAGATCCAACGTGCCATCGCTGAGCGCCACTGTTGCGCCCCTCACACTGTCGAGCGTGATGTCGCCTTGCAAATGTGATTTTGGCAAGCGAGTGTCCAATGCTGCGGGGTCAAGCTCCAGCACCTTCAGTTGCGCATTCACCTTGCCGCTCCGCCTTAACCAAGACACTGCCCCTGTGATATGACCGTTGTTCGGCAGACTGGCATCAAGTTTCTGCAAGCGCCAATTTGAAGCGGACAATCGCACCTTCGCCGTCACTCCCAGCAATGGCAAACCGTTCTTGTCCAGCGTTGCTGCATGCGCGTTGCGCACCTGCAAATACCCTTCGATCTCGCCGTCAGACTTTCCACTCAGGTCGATGCTGCCCGAAAATACCGCTGAGGGTGCACCCTCTAATAGTCGACTTGCATCGACCCCGTTGAACGCGATCTGCATGCGGCTGACCGGAACAGTGGAGAACGGCGCGAATTGTGCCGTGCCGTTGACTTTCATCCCGGCGCCATTGCCGTCTACCTTGACCCCAAGGTGTTGCAGATCACCACCGGCCTCGGCGACCAGAAGCGCACGCACCGGTTTTCCGGAAAGTATCGTAGCAACATCGAGTGTGGCTTGTGCTTTGAGTGCATAGGGATGGGCCAATCCGATTTCACCGGAGCCAACGAAATCGCCGTATGGCATGCGGGCGCGCAATGCCTGCAACTGGAAAAGTCGGGCATCTCCCACGAAACGCGCTTCGACGTCGCTAGCTATAAAATCGGGTGCGGCGCCTTCGCTGCTGAACACGCTGAGTGCGTCGAACTTCATCTGCGACACGTTCAAGTCGATCGGCAAACTCAAGCTGCCTGGCAAAACGAACGGCCCTTCGACGGAGCTCAGGACAGGCTCCACCGATGGTGTGGAAAGAACCTCGACTTGTCTCACGCTCAGATTTAGCACCTTCAGCTCGCCATGCAACAATGCAGCGGGCTGCCATCGAAGTTGCACACCCAGCAAGGTGATACGCCAACCTTTGCCACGCAACACCAGTTGTTTCACACCGGATGAATCAAGCAAAGTGCCGCTGATACCATTCGCACTCAAGTTACCCCCGCTTTGGCTTTCAACCATACCCACCAGCCATTGTAGGCCGGAACTTGAAGCGACCAGCCAGCCGCCGCCTACCGCCAAAACCAGGCACGGCGCCAGCGCGATGTGCAGCCATCTGTTGCGGTGTGATTTTATGTTAGAGGCTCGATCCATCAGAATGCCACCGAGATGGAAAAGTGCAAGAGCGATTTCGGCTCACCTTTGCCGCGCGCATAGTCGAGCGCCAACGGCCCCACCGGGCTGTGCCAGCGCGCGCCGATCCCGTATCCCTGCGACATTTTCAGATCGGGTGCCACATCGGCAGCACCCCCGGCATCACTGAACAGCGCGACGCCCCAGTTGCCGATCCAATGGGTATATTCGGCACTGCCGGTAGCCATCACCCGCCCGCCGACCACCGCATTGCCTTCATGAACACCCAGACTCTGATATGCGAAACCGCGCACGGTCTGCGTACCGCCGACGCGGAACAGGTAGTCCTGCGGGATGCCGAGACGAGTGGTGGAGGCGGTGTAGCCCCCCTCGATGCGTAGCGAGATCACGTCGCTTTTGCCCAATGGGATCCAGGTTTGGTGACGAAAGTATGTCCGCACAAAGTCCTGATCAGACAACAGCGACTTGCTCGCCCCACCGAGACGAAATTGGGTCAATGTACCCGACATGGGGAATAGTGGATCGTCCACCCTGCGCAGATTCCAATGCCAATCGAGCACCAACGCCTGAATGGTCTCTCTGATGCCGCCCTGCGGAAGCCGTTGTTCCTGCTGCCAGTAGGGGCCGAGGCTGGTTTCGATATCAAGGAGGGTGCGACTACGCGCCACACTCAGTTTGTTACCTCGAGTTTCCAAACCTTGGATCTGCGTCATTTCTCCGCTGGCTCTCCAATTCAAATGGTAACCAAGAGGATTGGGTGACGTATCAAGTCCTATCGAAACCTTCTGGCGGTTTTGTTCCAGAACCAATGCACTGCTCAGTGTCCATGGCTTATTCAAAAAGTTGTAGTTCTCGTAATTTATCTGGTTACGCACCCCATTGTTGGAGCTGTAACCGATACCCAACGAAACCTTGTGCGATTGCGCCTCGATGATCTTGACTTTGACCGGGGCTGTCACCGAATCTTGATTGGAATCTGCGCTGCTTTGCGGCGTGATATCGAGACTGACGATCACCGAGCTGAATTGCGGGAGGTTCTGCAATTGTGTCTGGAAGGACAGCAGCAGATCACGTCGATAAGGTTCACCGAGACTGAATGAGGCATAACGTCTGACCATCAGCTCTTCATAGCGCACCAAACCGCTCACCTGTAATTCACCGAAAAAAATGCGCGGACCGGAATCCACCACGACATACAATCTTGCGCCGGCTTTATCCGCATCCACTTGGGCGGTGCTTCCCACCATGCGGGCAGCGGCATAATCCTGGCGAGCCACTTGCGCGAGCAGGTCCACTTTCGCATTGTCCCATGCGGCCGCCCGAAACGGCGAGCCTGCTTGCAATGGCCATGCAGCGCGCAGCTGTTTCACGCGCTCACTGCGCTGCGCTTCCGGCAGCGCGAGATCACCGCGAAATTCGATGTTCACTTCAGTGACTACGGTACGCGGCCCCGGAATCACTTCCAATTTCAGAACGCCCTCAGGCGATACGGAGCGCAATATCGCTTTGCCGGAAAAGAAACCCTCGGTTGCGAGCAATTCAGCGATTTCTCGCTGCGCGCGGCGCATGAAAGTAGCTCGCTCGGTTTCATTTTTGAGTAAAGCCTCGGGAAGCACAAAATACTGCTCCAGCACTTCGCGTACTGCTTCGGGCGCGATCAGATCGACCGCAGGATTACTGCCACTTTTCGCCTGAACTGGTTGCGGATGCCACAAACACCCGCAAAGCATCACCAGCAGACACACCTTAACTCGACTCAACACTAGTGATCTCACAAGGGAAAGTCCGATATGATCATCAGAGCAAAGCGTGATTGATCATCATCAGCACAACCCCGGCAACCGAACTGATGGATAGCAATGCCTGCATCGCTCCTCCGGTTGCCCCATTGCGATCATAACGAACCACTTCGATACCGCAACACCGTAACTTCCGCACCATGTTATCGCCCATCTTGCCCAGTCCTATCATCGCCAACCGCATCAATCCTGCAGGAATATTCAAGCAGTGCGACCGTTACATTCCAGCCGTATAACCGCATCGTTGTTGCCAATAAAATACTGCGCAAATTATATGCCTTAATTCACAGGTGCAAACCACTGGTGATTCTGCGCCGCCTGGGCTGGCGTTACAAACGCACCCCTCGACGCGATTCCGGACTATGGGCAGGACGTTTGCATATATCATCTCTATACTACCAACGCTACCAACTCGCCGAGGAGGAAGTGATATGCCGAAAAAGCCGAAGCCAGACCCGCACGAACCGCTCAATCTCAGCCTGAACGCGGTCCGGCAGTCGATGACCAACCATCTCATTTTCTCCGTTGGCAAGGACCCGATCACCGCAACTGACCGCGACTGGTTCTGCACTCTAGCCCATGTCGTACGCGATCGCCTGATCGAACGCTGGATGGCAACCATGCGCCGCTACTACAACAACGATGCCAAGCGGGTGTACTACCTGTCCATGGAATTCCTGATCGGCCGCAGTTTGATCAATGGAGTGCTCAACATCGGCTTTGTCGAGGAAGTCCGGCAAGCCTGCGTCGATGCGGGCATCGATCTGGAAAAGGTGAAGGACATGGAATTCGATGCCGCACTTGGCAATGGCGGCTTGGGCCGTCTGGCAGCATGTTTCCTTGATTCGATGGCAACCATCGGACTGCCGGGGTACGGCATGGGCATCCGTTACGAATACGGCATGTTCAACCAGAAGATTGAGGGAGGCTGGCAGGTGGAGCACCCGGACAACTGGCTGCGCTATGGCAACCCGTGGGAATTTCCCCGCCCTGAAGTTCTTTATCCGGTGAAGTTTCATGGTCATGTGGTGCAGTACAACGACGAGCACGGCAACTTGAACAATCACTGGATCGATACCGATGACGTGATGGCGATGGCTTATGACACGCCGGTTCCGGGATATGGCCTGAATACCGTCAACAACATGCGGCTGTGGTCAGCCAAGGCATCGCGAGATTTCGACCTGAAATATTTCAACGAGGGTAACTATATCAAGGCGGTGGAGGACAAGAACGAATCTGAGAACCTCTCCAAAGTACTCTATCCCGATGACACCACCGCAATGGGCCGCGAACTGCGTCTCAAGCAGCAGTATTTTTTCGTCAGCGCCTCGCTGCAGGACATAATATTCCGCTTCCAGAAGCATCATGATTCCTTCGACGAACTGCCTGACAAGGTGGCGATCCAGCTCAACGACACCCATCCTTCCATCGCCATTCCGGAGCTGATGCGCCTGCTGGTGGACATACACCACCTGGACTGGGAGCACGCCTGGGATATCACTACCCGGACCTTCGCCTACACCAACCACACGCTGATGCCGGAAGCGCTGGAGACCTGGCCGGTAGCCCTGTTCGATTCCATCCTGCCGCGCCACTTGCAGATCATTTATGAAATCAACCAGCGCTTCCTGTCGGGGGTGATGCACCGTTTCCCCGGCGACAGCGAATTGCTCAAACGCATGTCCATCATCGACGAAACTCATGGTCATCGCGTGCGTATGGCGCATCTGGCGATCGTCGGCAGCCATCATGTCAACGGTGTGGCGCAGCTTCATTCCGAGTTGATGAAAACCACGATCTTTGCCGATTTCGAGCGCTATTACCCGGGCAAGCTCACCAACATCACCAACGGCATCACCCCGCGCTTGTGGCTGAATCAGGCCAATCCGGGTCTGGCCAGTCTGATCACCAGCCGCATCGGCAAAGGCTGGATCACCGACCTGTCACAATTGCGCGAGTTGGCAAAACTGGCCGATGACAACAGCTTTCAGGCCGAATTCCGCGCCGTGAAACGAGCCAATAAGGAGCGTCTGGCCAGGCTGGTCATGGACAGGCTGGAACTGCAAATCAACCCGGAAAGCCTGTTCGATGTCCAGGTCAAGCGCATCCACGAATACAAGCGACAGCTTCTCAACCTGCTCCATGTCATCACGTTGTACAACCGCATCCGCACCAACCCTTCACTGGATATCGTACCGCGCACAGTGATCATTGCCGGCAAGGCAGCACCCGGATATGCCACCGCCAAACTCATCATCAAGCTCGCCAACAGCGTGGCGGACATCATCAACAACGATCCGGCCGTGCGCGGCCTGCTGAAACTGGCGTTCATCCCGAATTACGATGTTTCCACCGCCAGCGAGATCATCCCGGCGGCAGACCTGTCGCAACAGATCTCCACTGCCGGCACCGAAGCGTCTGGCACCGGCAACATGAAACTCGCCCTGAATGGCGCACTCACGATTGGGACGCTGGATGGCGCGAATATCGAAATCATGGAGGAAGTCGGAGCCGGCAACATCTTCATCTTCGGACTAAATACCCGGGAAGTCGCCGCGCTGAGAAGCTCGGGTTATAACCCGTGGGATTACTACCATGCCAACAACGATCTGAAATGGGCGCTGGAGATGATAGGTTCTGGATACTTCTCTCCCGAACAGGCCGACCGTTTCCGGCCCATCGTAGATAACCTCACGCATGGTGGAGACAACTACCTGTTGCTGGCCGATTATGCCGCCTACATCGCCGCGCAAGATCAGGTGGATTTACTCTACCGAAACCAGCAACAATGGACACTCCGCGCGATTCTTAATGTTGCCGGGATGGGGAAATTTTCCAGTGATCGCACAATAAGCGAATATGCAAGGAAGATCTGGGGGGCAAAGCCGGTACTCAAATAGATACCACAAGGCATCATGTCGACTCATAATAAGTCAGCAGCCAGATGTTCACTGCTCAACACTTCCATGCGTTATCCCGTACTCGCGCCATAAAATCCAGACAAAAAAAAGCCAGACGTTTCCGTCTGGCCCGCCT
>JBDTPM010000309.1:0-2403 GCA_039932695.1 Gallionella sp.
GGACCGGAATGAAGAGGCTCTGATGGGAAGTCTGGAATGAACGTTGGTTTTCATCCCGGATTGCCCATTCAACCATAAACCCCTCCCACCCCACAACCCAACCCACCCCAGCCCTCCCTTATCAGGGAGGGAGCAGTGGAGAACTGAACTCGCTCCTCCCCTGACTGCGGGAGGGTCGCTGCGTAGCAGCGGGGGACCCACCGGCGTACCCCTTGCGGGTGCACAAGGGGAGGGTGGGAGGGGTTTGTAGTTACTCGACAATCCGGGTTCATCAGAACCACGAATACGGCACCAAAGGCTTGAACAGTATGCCGGTCAATTCAGGTGCTGCGTTTTGCAGCGAGGGCAGCCGCGATGGCTCGTAATAAGTGGCAACATGAAAACGTATCCAGTTCTTGCCATCCATGCCCGGCTTGAAGTTGCCGACATTGCGCACCAGGTAGACCAGATTGCGGGTCTTGAGATCGAACACCCAGTTGCCGGGCGCTACCGACAGCGTGGTTGGTTCGTAAAATTCGCCGGCATAATTACTTGGCTTTTTCTGCAGCCAGTTCATCGGATTATCCTCTGCCAATGCCGCAACATCGGACGGCTTGCCGCGAGTCAGAATCTGTCCGTATTGCAGGGTCAGCGCGCTTTGTATCGCGCCCGCCACCTCTTCCATGGCGACCTTCTCGGCCTGCTCCTGGTAGAACAGCACGCGGTTCATGAACAACCCCATCAAGATCACGATGATGATGATGACGACTATCAGCTCGAGCAGCGTGAAGCCTTTTGAGGATTGGGGAGAGCGAAGCGAGGGGCGCAGGATTGAGGATAAAGCAAAACCTACGGGCCTGTGCCTACCACCGCCCCCTTTAATCCTGAATCCTCTATCTTTGATCCTGAAGCTCATCAATGCATCGCCGCTTTGCCCAGGTCCCACATCGGCAGGAACACGCCAAGGGCGAGGATCAACACCAGAATGCCGAGCGCCACGATCAGGATAGGCTCGATCTTTGCGCTGAGGGTCGCGACTTCATATTTGACTTCGCGTTCGTACATCTCGGCGACTTCGAACATCATGCCGTCCATGTCGCCGCTTTCCTCGCCCACCGCGATCATTTGCAACACCACCGGATTGAATACCTCGGCGGCGACCGCGGTGCGCAGGATGCTCTCGCCACGTTCCACGCCATCGCGCATCTGCTCGATGCGGCTGCGCATGAATTCATTGTCCACCACCATGCTGACCACGTTCATCCCCTGCAGGATAGGCATCCCGCTCTTGAAGGACAGCGCCATGCCGCTCGCGAAACGCGATAGTGTGGATTTGAAGATGACTGCTCCGATCACCGGAAGCTTGAATTTGTACTTGTCCCACTTGTAGCGGCCATCCGGCGTGTTGATGTAAAAGCGGAATCCCACCACAGCGCCGATTATCAGCGCCAGCATCAGCATCCAGTAGTTCACCATGAAACCGGAGAACCCGATCAACATTTTGGTGATGGTCGGAAGCTCGGAATGAAAACCCGCGTACACTTTGGCGAAGGCGGGTATCACGAACAGGTTGATGACGAAAATGGCGATCGCCATCGCGATCACCACGAAGCTGGGATAGCGCATCGCGGTTTTAATCCGTTCGCGCATGTCCCGCTCGAATTCGAGATAGTCAAACAGGCGTATGAATGTTTCGTCCAGCATGCCGGTCATTTCACCGACCTGCACCATGCTGACATAGAACGGGGTGAAAACCTTGGGATGACGTCGCATCGCGGCGCTGAGTTCACGGCCGCTATCCAGACTTTCGCGCAAATCCTGCAGCATCTCCGAGAACACCGGGTTCTGCGTGGACTCCTGCAGACCGGCCAGGGCGCGCATGATCGGGACGCCGGCCTTGAGCAGGGTGTACATCTGCCGGCTGAAAAGCATCAGGTCGAGCTGGGTGATCTGCCTGTCCTTGAACAGGTTTTTGTACCAATCCTGCTTGCTCGCTGCACCACCACTGATGCCACGAAACGGTTTGACTTCGACGGGAGTGATACCGGTGTTCATCAACTGGTCCGCGATGGCACCGCTGTCATCGCCGTCCAGTGTGCCTTCCACCAGATCGCCCTGTTTGCTGCGGCCTTTGTAGGCAAAAACAGCCATCAATCTTCCGCCCGATTGCTGATACTCATCGCTTCGGCCACCGTAGTGTGCCCCTGTTTCATTTGTCCCAGCGCGTGGTCAAGTATGGTCTTGCCGCGCATGTGCTCGCGCGCTATCTGCATGAAACGGGTAGGGCTGTCATGCGCGGCGGCCTCGACCCCTCATCCCACACTCATCGGTACAGAGCGATCAATGCCTTACCAAACCAAACCGAAAGATCACACTTGTGAACCAACCCATTGGATTTGACCCTTTCTCGATGAACGCGATCCC
>JBDTPM010000310.1:0-3087 GCA_039932695.1 Gallionella sp.
AATCTTCGATGCGCCAATCGCGCGGATTGTTGCGCATCGCATCCAGTAATTGGGTTCGTTTATTCACGGCTTATATAGTATCTTATCTGATACTACACCTCAAGTCACTTACCCCAGATTGCCAGAGAGCGTTAAGTGAACATTATTGGGGACGGAACATTATTGTGCATTATTGGGTATTGGGGACGGACCCTGAGGTTTCCCCGCATTTTACCCTGCCCCTGCACAAGCACATACAGCTGGAACTAAAGGGGTCAGCTATCGAAATAGTTATTTAAGGGGTGGGAAATATGCGGAAAGAATTCGAAGCTGAGCTAACCCCTTTAGATCGACCCCTTTAGATCTGTTTTAGATCTATCGCCGGCAAGGTGTGCAAGGAGTGCCACAATGCCACGCTGATCAAGAAGGACGGCTGCGAGTTCTGCACCAGTTGCGGCGCGATCGGGGCTTGCGGGTAGTTTGGTTGGCGGCGGGTGTTTTAAGAAAACACTGTTTAAGTCCGTTCGCCCTGAGCGTAGCGTAGCGAAGTCGAAGGGAGTCGCTGATGCTTCGACTTCGCTGGCTATGCCAGCTACGCTCAGCACGAACGGTATTTATACTACACCGCGTCGAATCAATAGGTGCAAGTCGACACAGGTATGGCAACATGAATTTCGCCGGCAGTTGCTTATACGTTAATTATTATTAATGACGTATAATCTTAGCCGCGAAAGGAAAGTGCCATGCCAAAAAGATTGCCGGACAATTGCGTGACCTTGTATGCCGACCTGATGCAGAAGGTGCTGGACAGCGCCATCGTGACGCTTGCCGGCGGATCGTTCACCTCCAAAATGATCGGCGATGCCCGCTATTGGTACTACCAGCTCAGGACGCTCACCGGGCAAACTCAAAAATACCTCGGCAAGGAAACCCCGGAACTGCTTGAACTGATCGAGAAGGCGAAGCAGGACAGAGCCTCCGCCTCGGCCATCCTGAATGAAAGAAGGCGGCTTGTGTCCATGCTGATCGCAGGCGGCGCATCTGCCGAAAAAGGCCGTCCCGCAAAGATACTGGGGAAAATGTCCGACTCCGGTCTGTTCGCATCCGGTGGTGTGCTCGTCGGCTCGTTCGCCTTCGGCTGTTATGGGAACGTGCTGGGCGTACACATGGAGCAAGGTCTCTCCCGAACGGAGGATATGGATTTCTCGGACGCGCGGGAGATGAACATCGGATTTGTCAGAAACATGAAAGCAGATTTGGTAGAGGCCGAACCATCGCTTGCCACCCCGCCCCAGATCAACCCGAGAATAGTCCCATTCGAGATGCGCGCGCCTGACGGATTCAAGATCGAATTCCTGACCACACGCGTCGGCGTGCACGACAAATCCCCCGTGCTGATCGAGCGGCTCGGCGTGCATGCGCAGCCGCTGGAATACATGGATTATCTTCTTGACCAGACACAGCCCGCCGTCATACTGAACGGCGCCGGGATACTCGTGGCAATACCACAGCCCGCAAGATATGCCGCACACAAACTGGCGGTGTCGCAACTGCGCGAGACCGGCAACCAGCCAAAAATAAAAAAAGACATCAACCAGGCATGCGCCCTGATGCGCGTGCTGATGGAGGACAATCCCGGTGTGCTGGATGCCGCATTCGAGGCGGTCATTGAACGGGATGACCACATGGGCGTGTTCGTCAGGAAGGGATTCGCGTTGCTTCCTGAAGATGTCAAAGCCGCTGCAAGACAAGTATGCGGCTCGGTGGCACAAATCGAGAAAGCGAAAATTTCACTCAGGACATGAAACCACAGTCCCGTTCAATTCCTCGTCTGGAAAACTATTGCGAGGCTGACCCCGTATCGCCGACCCCGTATCGCCCGTTATATTGGTCGGTACCTTTGGTTATAGGCCATACGACTTAACCGGATACGTCCGGCGAGGCCTTTGCTGCGGACTATATCGGACCCTTCACCGGTATCGCCACCGGTACCGGTTTCTTTACCTCCACAAGCATCAGAACCTTTCCGTCCAGCCTGAGCGCTGTACCGGCGGGCAATGTCAGGTAGGGCTTGGATTCATTTGCGTTGAGTCCGTAGGTAAAACTCATCGTGCCCCGACTGGAGATGCCGGTTCCGTACCCGCGAAAAATGGTCAGGCGTTTGAACTTGATCGTCGCGGTGGCACTGTCGCTGCATTGCAGGCTACCGTTGCCGCCAAGCTTGGCGCTGGAGGTGAACTGTCCCACGCAGGTATCGCCGGGCCTGGTGCTCGACCGGATCTTGATCGTTCCGGAGCCGTCGAGCTTGCCCTCGGCTTCGCCCACGAACAACTCGTCGGCGAATATCGCTATGACCTTTCCTGTTGATGAAAATAATCCCGCGCTTGCCGGACTCACCCAACCGGCGAAAATTGCGAAACTGATAATCAATATTCTGCGCATCATGGAAGACCTCGTTCTGTTCTGCAATACAACGGAAAGCAGCTCGTCCAGATCGATACCCATTTGGGAAATATCCTCAGCGCGAACTGTGATCTGTTATGTACCGGTGACAATGAGCCATTACCTGCATCGATGTGCTGGAAACCCACGCGTATCGTCCCCATGCTGCGATGAAATTCAACACCCACACCGCTGGCTAGATTGGACATATGCCAGCGAGAATCCAATGTATCGCTGTCAGCAAATGCGTTCATCGATAACATGCCCGTAGCCACCAAAACTGCAAAAGATAATATTTTCATTTCAACACCTGCGCGGCTGCTCGCCACTGAACGAATAGTCGCTTGATACTAGGGATTTTGTAAGGCTGTCTCTGTCTGCCAACGAACATTGGCAGGAATATATAGGGGTCTGCTTCAAACAATCATCAAGTGCTTATTCTCAAATTTTTGCAGGTTCGCTTCAATTTGCCGCTTTGCGGTGCCCATTGCAATGCTCTGTACGCCAGCGCACAAACATTAAGGGACGGACCCTGAGGTTTCCCCGCATTTTACCCTGCCCCCGCACAAGCACATACAGCTTGTTTTGTTAGAGGCGGAATTGCCTTCCAAGGCAGGAGCTCTCGCAGATAGTGCGGTGCCGCATTGAGAATGCGTCGTCCCAAAG
>JBDTPM010000311.1:0-2805 GCA_039932695.1 Gallionella sp.
TGCATGTTCCACATCCAGCGCGATATGCCGCGTCAGGGTCTCCACATCGGGATATCTTTCTTCGTCGCGCAGCTTCTGCAAAAACTCCACGCGCAAATGTTTGTTATAGATCTGCTGGGTGAACTCGAACAGATGCACTTCCAGTACCGGTTTGGCATCCCGCTTCAACGTCGGGCGCACGCCCAGGCTGGACACACCCTGCAGCACACCCAGACCCTCGGCATGTGCCAGCACCACAAAGATCCCGGACACCGGCGGGAGGTTGTGCTTCAACTGGATGTTCGCAGTGGGAAAGCCCAGCTTGCGCCCCATCCCGTCGCCATGCACCACACGCCCGCTGATACTGTAGTGCCGCCCCAGATAACGCTGCGCGGTGCGCATCTGTCCGGCCGCCAGCGCCGCACGTATCGCCGTGCTGGAGATCCTGACGCCGTCATGGGCCACTGTGCGTACCGACTGCACCGCAAAACCAAGCTGCGCCCCGATCTTCTCCATCAGCGCAAAATCGCCGCCGCGCCCGCTGCCGAAACGGAAATCATCGCCGATCAACACGAATCTGGCCGACAGCTTTTCATGCAGCGTATTGATGAAATTCGCCGCACTCATCTGCGCGAAACTTTCATCGAAGCGGCACACATGCACCCGGTCCATGCCCATCCCGGCAAACAGCTCAAGCTTCTCGCGCAGGCTGGTCAGTCGTGCCGGCGCCTGCTGCGGCGTGAAAAACTCGCGCGGATGCGGCTCGAAGATCACCACCGCCGTTTGCAAACCGCGCGCCTGCGCCGCTGCGCGCAACTCTTTAAGCAACGCCTGATGGCCCAGATGCACCCCGTCGAAATTACCGATGGTGAGCGCAACGGGGGTTTTGTCAGAAGAATAGAGTCCGCGGAAGATCAACATAATAGGGCGCGGATTATACCGTAGGGTGGGGTTAAGCGTAGTGGCTCGAAAGGTTTGCCGAGGGGGTGCCCGGCAATTAAGGCCGTTCGTGTTGAGTAGGCCGGAGGCCATATCGAAACATGAATTGCCGAATACCAACCAACTTCGCCGGGGGTTGCCCGGCAGCAAGTTACCTTTCTTGTCTTGCCAAGAAAGGTAACCCAAAGAAATCGCCCCCGGTTTGCCGCCCCTGCGGGGTACCCTCGATCAGCCGCAAGCAAGCGGGGCTGCGCAACTCGACCTGGCGGGGCGCACACCCCGCGCCCCACTGCGGGACTCGAACAGTGCTCGCCTAAACCTCCGCTCACTTGCGACTGATCGAGGCGGCGCACAGGGGATGAAAAGCAGAAATGCAAATTCAAAAATCCTCAATTCAAAACCTGATACCGCGCAAACGCGGCATCAGCCCGAAATCGATTCGAAATCGATTCAAAGCTGCCCCCTTCAGAATGGCCATTTAGAAGTAATAAAGAAATCTGGAAGCGGTACATTCCGCCATTACATCACTATGATTTTTCTGTTAGATTGCGAGTTGATATATTTGTGGGCCTGTGTTACCTAAACGGGGTAATTACCTAAGGAGGCGCGAGTGGGTTTTGATGTGACAGATTTAGCAGGTATAAGCGAACCCGCAAAGAAACTCATCAAGGAGGTTAGCAATGGAATAGGTTCGGTCTTTCGTCCGCGAGTAATGCGCAAAGAGGCCGATGCTAAAGCCTATGAAATTAGAACGATTGCTGCTGCAGAGGCTGACGCCCATATAGTAAAGGCACGGGGGCAGAACCAAGCTGAAATGGAGCGGATCAATTACCTCGCATCAGGGGATCAAGAATTAATTGAACGAGCACGAATTCGGTTGTTAACTCATGAAGTCGTAGGGCAACTAAACGTAGAGGCAATAGCGGAACAAGCGCTATTGAGTCTGCCGGAAGCAGTATCTGACAAACCAGTTGCCGATGATTGGAGGCGAAAGTTTTTTCTGGGAGCAGAAAACATCTGTGACCAAGATCTTCAGTTTTTATGGGGCAAGGTTTTAGCTGGCGAGGTTGCTTCTCCTGGATCATACAGCCTACGAACCCTTGAGGTACTTAAGCATTTATCAAAGGAGGAAGCGGAAATATTTCGGCAGGCATGCTGCCTTGCATTTAGAGATGGTTGGATAATGAAGCCAGATAATGACATTAATACGTCTCTGAAATCATATGGCCTCAAATATGACGCTTTTCTTACGCTGCGTGATGCCGGATTAATGTACGAGGGTGATACATTGGTAAAAGATTTAAGCTCAGTTCCCAACTTGCCAAGCGTAGTTTTCTTCAATAATGGAATCTATATGCAGTTATCAGGCCCAACGCTACAACAACAACAAATACCGTCTCTTCCATTTACACGTGCAGGCAAAGAGCTCCAAAATTTATTAGAGGCGAACCCATGCATGCCTTATCTTCAGTCTGTGGCAACGTATTTCCGAGCAAGGGGATTAACCGTCAAAAAAGGTACGCAGAAAACAGACGAGGCAGGTCAGCCAGTGTTGACCTTTGAGGAGGAATTCTGAAACCTAACGCGTCATCCAGCGCACAGCTTTTCTCTTCGGGCGCGCCATTTATTTAAACATTATCGGTGGTCATCCGCTCCTGGCACTTTGCAGATATTCTCCTCGAATTAAAGTTACTCTCGGCAAGCCAGCGTAGCGTACGCTACGTTGGCAACAGAACAAAAAACGTGCGCACAGCGCACACAATACCTTCTGCATTTCATCCCCTGTGCGCCGCCTCGATCAGCCGCAAGTGAGCGGAGGTTTAGGCGAGCATTGTTCGAGTCCCGCAGTGGGGCGCGGGGTGTGCGCCCCGCCAGGTCGAGTTGCGC
>JBDTPM010000312.1:0-4831 GCA_039932695.1 Gallionella sp.
GTCAAAAATGCGCAACTCCTCGCTGTTAGCAATGAGATAGTAGCGAGGATCAGGTGCTACACCCACCGGACCATTGGAGAGTGGGATCGAATAGATCAACTCTCCTGTTCTAACATTCCAGAGTTTGGTGTTGTATTCAAACATGGAGTTAGAGAAAAACGTCTTTCCATCTGCGGAAAAGCCGAGTAAGTTGACACGATAGTCATGAGCCTTGATTTCACGAACCGATTTATCTTTGGTCGCGTCCCAGATTTCAATGTTTCCAGATTCGTGGCCCACGAGAAGAACCTTTTCATTTTCGCTGTACACCAAACTGGTCACGATTCGTGGCATGGCACCGTTGGTCTTTTGGCTTTCTGTAAGATTATGCAAAAAATCCTTGTGCACAGTTGTTGAACACGCAGAAAGAATCAGTAACGAACCCAAAAGAAAAGCATATCTATTATTCATATATCCACTCCATCTGTGATGAATGCTTCTGCGATTGGAGACTGCTTTCAATGTCCCTTCAAGGAGTGGGTGGCTGCACAGCCTTGGACGATGGCATCCCCGCTGGTACAGAGGATGGCCGACTGACAAACTTTGGCTGGGGAGGCTCAGATCTGCCTTGTTGCTCCCCTGAGCTTTCGTGAATGACAGCGATGCCGCTGTTAGAATCATATGTTGTTGAACTTTGAGTAACGCCACGTCCAATCGCGCCGGATAGGATTGCCTTGCCGCAAGGACTATCTCCGCGGCAGTCCAAAGAGATCGAGTTGAGATCGTAGATCTTTGAATGGCCATAATCTCCCTTGGGTTTGGGCACGCCCTTGGGGATATAAAATGTGGCACTGTGTCCACCATACAAACCGGGTGGATAGGTGAATTCCTTGAGCACTACATAGGCGTTATACAAATCGGGTGGAATATCCGGGGACGGGCGGTTCTGTATAGCATATTTCTTCTTGAGTGCATTGATCCACTTGGTAGCGTCCTTAAGAGTAGCCCTTCGCAAGGTCTTTTGTCGCACGGCTTGATCTAGGCCGGCCTGCCCCGCCAAAGGGGCGGTTTTGTCATGAAAGGATTCTGGAGGAGTCGATGAGGAAGTCATCAGGCGTTGCGTCGAATTCATGGGGCTACCCATGACCACATTCCCAGCTCCATCGGGTACCGAGAATATCTTGGCAATGGGTCGAGCAAAGAGGATTTGGGAAAGTTTTTGTTCGTTAGTTGCTTGCGCGGTATCAGTAATTTGTCCATATTTAAAGCTTGCGATGAAGCTATCGTACAAATGGAAGGTCTCACTGCTAAACTTTCCAGTATTGCACGGTCCTTTATCGACTGTGCTGCTCACCAGGATTGGTGTGGCTGCTGGAAGACCTGCCACTCTTTGACGCTCGTATCCGCTGGCAAACACCGCAACAATACGGGTTCCCGAAGTCCAACCAATATTCCAGATTGTCGGAACCGAAGCACCCAGCATCAATGCAACAGGTTTTTCCGGAAAATTTACTGCCACATCGATCTGTGTTGCAAGATTACCGCTTTGATCGATTTGAAAACTAATTTCCTTACCCCCTAGACCTCCAGCACCCAATACGACGGTATCTTCAGGAAAAGATATCTCGGGAAAGCCACAAACGGTTGACGTTTCCATTTTATTAAATGGGACCAATTTTTCGGTAGGAGCTGACTGTGGAAGAAGCACCAAAGAATCAATCTCCTCCTTATAGGCTTTTCGCAAACAGGTAGCATCCTGGCAAGCATTCCGGGTATGTTCTAGCCAATATTTTTGCTTAGAAATTATTCCTGGTTGGTCGTCGGGTTGGGCCGCATTACGGATGATGGATTGAGCCTCATCCAACATACCGTCCAAAACAGATAGTTGTGGATCAGAGCAAATTAATTTCTCTACCTTTGTAGAGCCTTTTTTACAATCCAAGCTGCCGGACATTGCCGGGAGCGAAACTGCCGCAAATAAAAAATAGGCAAAGAATCTAATCACATTTTCCCCCAGTGTCAGGTATACAACGATCTACTCTGCAAGTTACACAAGATGGCAAGCATAAATGAGTACAACATAACCTAGATCTCGCGAGGTGCCCATGTCCCCTAATGTCACGATGCTGGAGTCTAATACCAATATTTACCGTCGCAGAGCCGCCACTCAATAACGTCCGCAACTGGAACCATGCGGCCGGTTTGTCCATCTTCTTTACCAGAATTTGTACTGCAGCATATCACTCAGGAGCAGCCGTTCAAAGCGCTGGCAGTGACAGGCAACAATGGCCGAGCAGCAGACTCACTGCTGCCACATAACCTCGTCATCTCCAGCGGCACCGCCACGTCATCGCTTTTCCCGGTTACCTGATTTCCAGGTGTTCAATGTGCGGCAACACACAGATGCAAACGGCAAGTCTCCATATAGTTACGGTTATTACACACGGAGCATGTAAACACACCATGGCGTATCGATGGCAACGGCATGGTTCCTGATCTCGCAGACGTTACTTTTTCGATCAACATAATGAGACTAGCAGACCTCGATAACTGTAAGTCAAGAATACATTACTCATGCGGCTTGGTGGAGTGCATGAAGAAAGATGTTTGCGAATTCTCCATTAATTGCGCGGATGCAGGGAGATATTGCGGACACCCGAGTATCAAATATAGCGAAATAATCAATCAGGCATTTATAACAATGAGCGATCAAGAGAAGGCTATGGATTCGGCAGCAATCATGTAGCTTCGTCATACCGGCTCTTTGCCTTTCCGCACTTTAATATTAACCAACCCGTTTTGGAGCACCCATGGATCAATCTGAGCTTATCGAACACGTTGCAAAGGAGCTGGGCATATCGAATGCTGTGTCGCAGCGATTACTGAAGGCAACACTGCGGGAGATTCGTGACCTGCTCCGGGTCGGGCACGCGGTGACCATCCCACACCTGGGCACTTTCGATACGTCGACTTATGATGAGCACCGTGGCTTTCGGCCTGCCAGTCATGACTTTGCGATTTTTCCGAAGCGCCGTGTGCCGGTGTTTCGCACGGGAACATTGCTTCGTGACGATGTTCACGATATTGCTTCGAACGAAGCCGGTGCGCCGACATGAGCGACGACAACAAGATCACGCTGCACGCCTTTACGGCACTGGTGGCCAGGCGTGCCGGGGTCAGTAGTGCCGACGCAAACACCTATATCCACCAACTCGCAAAGACCATGGCAGAGAGGTTGGAGAAGGGCGACTACATTCATCTGTATCACTTTGGCCGTTTCCATACGACCCATGTCGATGACCAGATGGGGCACGATCCAAACTCCGGCAAGCCGTTAACGATTCCCGAGCACTCGCGTGTTCAATTTCACCCGTACAGCGCACTGCGTTTCGCTGTCAATGCACCCTTCCGTCACTTGCGCATCAAGGAGCTCACTCCGGACAAAACGGCCTGGCGTACCAGAACCGGCGCCTGGATATTGCTGGCGTTGCTTGTAGTGCTGCTGATCCTGCTTGGTATCAACTTAAAGGGTGGGATATCCAATGAGGATGCGCCCGTGGTGGTGCCCGAGAAGGCATCGGATAAAGCCATCGTGGCGCAACCCGATCGAACTCCCGATACAAGCGCACCGGCTACCGCCGCCGCTCCCGCAAAAGCGGAAACCGCCCCAACGGCAAAGGCTGAGACGACAGTGCATATCGTGTCGCCCGGCGATACGCTGTGGGCGATTGCTGCGAGCACATGGAACGATCCCTATTGGTGGCCGATTATCTATGCGGAGAACAGACCGGAGCTGTCTCGCCAAAACCCGGACCTGATCGATATCGGGATCACACTGCGGTTACCCGTTCTGGCCGGTAGCGTGAACAGTCCCAAGGCCGCAGACCTCCGTCTGAAAACGAACGCCTACCAAATCGTGGCCGACGATTACCGGAAGCTCGGCAATCCACGAGCCGCAGAGTATGCGACGGTCGCTGCTCACGGGTTTAAAAAATAATCGGGGAGGGTAGAGAATAGCCTTGGAGTTGCTTTCCCCATTAAACCCAGTTTGTCCATTAGGCCCCAAACCCCTGATGGAACTACTGGTATGACTACTAGCCATCTGACTAACCCAGCACAAGACGCTGGGCAAGTCATTGGTTATAGCCATTCGACTAGGCTATCCAAAAACAATAGCCAAGTCGCTGGTTATCCCAACCTCCCCTTGTCAGGGGAGGAGCGGGTTTGGCTCTCCCCCTGACAAGGGGGAGTTGGAGGGGGTTTTGAGCACATTCCGCCTAATAGACAATCTGGGTTAAACCGTACTTCCCAGGCGAAATTGCGGGAGGGTATTCGTCGGCCATTTGAGATATCTAACTGATCCGGGATATATACGATCTCTGCAGCTTAAGCCGTCCTTCAGTGGCTTGAATTGCGGCTTTTAAGATAAAGAAGAAATCTATGGAATCTTCTGCCCCGCGCATCCTCACGATCAACGGCGGTTCGTCGACCATCAAGTTCGCGCTGTTCGAGGCGGGTGACTCGCTGCAAAGGATACTGGCGGGAGAACTCGAACGGATCGGACTGCCGGATGCCGCTTTGCGGGTGAAAGGCTTGAATCCGGCTGACAACTTTTCGCGACTGGCCGCAGCGCAGGATCACGCGGCGGCAGTGAATGTGCTGATGGACTGGATCGAGGAACGCAATGGGCGCGATACATTGACCGCGGTGGGACATCGCGTGGTGCATGGCGGGCCGAAGTACAGCGAACCGCAAATAATCACCGCGGAAATGGTTGAGGAACTGCACCGGCTCAGTCCCTTCGATCCCGAGCATCTGCCGGAGGAGATCCTGTTGACCGAGGCGTTTCATC
>JBDTPM010000313.1:0-4836 GCA_039932695.1 Gallionella sp.
CATCCTTGACATGTACCATCTCCTTGAGTTGCTCGACGTCCACCTCGACCACATCCGGGATGCGCGATGGCCAACTGCCATCCTTCAGGCAGATGATGCAGCGCAAGATCTCCACCAGGCCCTGCAGCAACAGGAAAAAGGCCGCCATGGGAATAATGAACTTGAAGGGATACAGCGGCAGAGGCTCCGGACTGAAGGTTTGTTCGCGGATTGCCAATGAGTCATTGGCAAAACCCCAACCTGCGTAGGCCAGTGCAAAAATCCCGGGCAAGAAGAAGACAATATAGAGCACAAGATCGATCGTCGCCTGTGTCCTGGGCTCAAAGAAACCATATAACACGTCACCCCGTACATGCCCGCTTTGCGACAGCGTATAAGCTCCCGCCATCATGAACATCGTACCGTATAGCATGATCTGTGCATCAAGCACCCAGGCATGAGGCTCATTCAGCACATAGCGCGAGAACACTTCCCAGGAAATCAGGAAAGTCAGTCCGACGATCGCCCAGGAAAAAAATTTCCCGGCAAAGGTGCTGACCCTGTCGACGAAAAACAGTAATTTCTGCATAGTTTTTTTGGAAGCACAGATATTTGGTGAAAAAAAACCGTCCGACAAAAGCCGGACGGTGTCAGATTATCTAGAGCATATTATTTTTTGGCGAAATAGTGGTTATAGGCCATTTTGTAATCCACGTTTGTGTCGTTCTGCCAGCGTGCAGCCCGGCCTGCGAAAGCACGCATGGATTCCAGAGCCTTCTTGAAGGCCGGGTTCTCCGCACTCTTCGCAGCGGTCACTTTGTCCCATGCCGCCAATTGCGCCTGCAGGACTGGATCCGGAGTTTTGTAGAATTTCACCCCTTTATTTTCCCCCATGTCCTTATAGTCTTTGGAATAGCGATCGATCGCCTTCCACGACATATCGGCGGAAGATGCTTGAATAGCATGCTTGATGATGGACTTCAGCTCGTCTGGCAGCGCATCATACTTTTTCTTGTTGAAAAGGATTTCGAACTGCTCGCTCGACTGGTGGAAACTCTGCAGCATGCAGATTTTCGCCACATCGGGGAAGCCCAGCAGGTTATCGCTTGAAGCATTATTGAATTCTGCCGCATCAAGCAATCCCCTATCTATCGCGGGCACGATCTCGCCGCCCGGCAACGGGTTAACCGCAACACCCAGTTCCTTGAAAATATCCACGGCAAGACCCACTGTCCGATATTTCAGCCCCTTCAGGTCTTCAACCTTCGTAATCGGTTTTTTGAACCAGCCCAGTGGCTGGGTGGGCATAGGCCCGTAGAGCATGGACACGACATCCATATTCAGGCTCTTGTAGATTTCGTCGAGCATCTCCTTGCCGCCGCCGTAATAATGCCAAGCCAGCACCATGTTCGCATCCATGCCAAATGCAGGACCGGATCCCCAGAGCGCCACTGCGGAATTTTTTCCGTACCAATAGGCGACCACGCCATGACCGCCATCGAGCGTGCCCTTGTTAACCGCATCCAGCAAATCGAAGGCTTTGACGACTGACCCTGCCGGCAGCATTTCAATCTTGAGTTTGCCGCCAGACATGCTGTTCACTTTTTCCGTAAAGTCGACAGCGTATTCATGAAAGATATCCTTGGATGGCCAAGTGCTTTGGAAACGCATGGTGATAGGCTCTGCCGCCTTGCTGATTGCGGGGAAACCCAGCGCTGCAACGCCCCCTGCAGCAGCTGCGCCGGATAAAAATTTGCGCCGGGAAATGGTGGATGGGGATGTTTCGCTTTGCTTCTTATTTTTTTCGCTCATTATGAATCTCCTCAAGATTATGCAATGGAAAAATACGATTAATTAACACCAAATCAATATCATTATCCTGCTTACTCAAACCAATAGCTCTTCGGCTATTTTAATAATGACCGCCAAGTGAAACTTATTTCTTGTGGGCTGAATGCTACTCCTCGGGTATGTAATTCACAATTATTTTGTTTTAAGATTGCTTCAAGGTAAAGCGGCGGCACTCTCAAAGATTCAAGGCGATAAAAATACGGAACTGCGCCTCGCAAATCTTGAATTTTTAGTGGCGCCCTGCACCCGGTTCAATCTGATATCCAGCCAGTCTGCCATATGCCGTTGCCAAAGCCTGGTCATCGCCGACATTGCCGGGGAAAATAACTACCGGCAGACCAGGATAGCGCGGATGATCGTGCGGACAGCATACCACCGAACACCCCGGAAGGATTTGTCCCACTACCCGCGAGGTGCGCAACGCCAGGCCCGAGCTCAAAACATCATTGGAAGTGATGCCGCCTTTGCTGATCAGGAAACCCAGCGTCTTCGGCAAATTGCGCACCACGTCCATCAGGAACGCAGACACCGTATCACCAAATGCCAGCCGCGTCGCCTGATCGGGAAACACTTTCTCCAATCGGCTGGTAAACACCACAGGCGTATTTCCGGCGGCATGGATCTGCTCACACCTGAGAACAATTTCAGCCAGCAGCGCATCACGATGCTCAGGCAATTGT
Source organism: Gallionella sp. (assembly GCA_039932695.1). Taxonomy (GTDB): domain Bacteria; phylum Pseudomonadota; class Gammaproteobacteria; order Burkholderiales; family Gallionellaceae; genus Gallionella. The sequence continues at coordinate 2,511 of JBDTPM010000313.1, forward strand.
TCCACATTCACTTCGATGGGTGCAACTCCGGGCATCTTCAGCAATTGTCCCAGTTGCAGGGTGGTCTTTTTCACGTGGGAGCCAACGATGACCGCACCCGGTTTGCCGCCACGGACATATTTCGCCATGTCTTGCGCAGCCACAGGCTGACCAGGCAAACGAGCCAGGGCAGTGAGCAGACTGGCGGCACTGCGGAACAGAAAGTGTTTGCCCTGGGTGGCCGCGACACGCATCTGTTCGGCGAAATGATCCAAGTCTTGCTGCGTCTCGGCATCCACCACGCCGCACACATTGCCATGCAGCTTCATCAGACGTGACAGACTGTCGCCGCGCACATCGCGCAGCAAAAAACGCTCGACTTGGGCGGCCTTGATGCGCCCGGCAGTCTTCTCCTCGACGTAATCCGGCAGATAACTGTGGCGATAGCCGAATACCGAGTCGCGTGCGAACTCGGTTTCATGAACCGGCGTCTCCTTGCCGTTCACCACCAGATAGTGCACGCTGTCGCGGGTGATGCGGCCGCCTTCAAAGAAAGCAGGCACCAGAAAGAGCGCATCGAAAGGGCCCAGCTCTTCAGCGATCACATCGGTCTCGACCGGATAGTGGCCGCGCAGTGTCGAATCCGAACGGCTGACGATGATGGGATTGATGTCGTGTCCACTTTTCTTCAAGTCGGCCAACGCCGATTTCAGGTTCTTGCATACCTCGCGGGTGATATCGGCCGCAGGTTTGGCAGCCAAGCCGCGGGTATTGGTCAGCACAAAGAACAGCGGCGAGGCGTCCATGATCGCGTCGCGCAAGGTTTCCTTGTCCCAGCGCGTCAACAGCAGACAGCCATGCACCGTTTGTGAACCGGTAGGGTCGTCATCCAGCACGATGATTTTTGTTTCTGACATATTCATTCCATAATTGCCATTAGCGAAAATTTCACGTAGGAGCCAGCTTGCTGGCGATATTATTCGCATATATTGGCTTATTCGTAGCAAAATTCGCGAGCAAGCTCGCTCCTACGGCTAATTGATTTTCAGGTTCATTCTGGCTTGAATGGCTGCAAATAAAGCCAAGGCACGCAACCTAGGCATTCGGTTACATCAGCCTTTCAGCACCTTGACGCGCTTGCACATCGCATCCGCAGTCAGTCCGTTGAACTCCATGATCTCGGCCGGGCTTGCGGTGGTCTCGCCGCGCTTCCACGCAAACGTGTCGCGCGCTTTAGCGCGCGTGCGCAACAGCACCGGCTCCAGCACTGCACTCGGACCGCCGCTCACCGCCAGCAACACATCGCCATCGAACAACGCGTTGAAATGATCGTCATCCATGAACTTGTTGTCCGGCTCGGATACGGTATCCCACGATATATCGGTAGGACGATACAGGCGGCGCGGATTCACGATCGCAACGATACGCACCCTGTAACCCTCCGTTTCCAGCTTGTCCTTGGCCTCGAACACCGGCAGGAAGATCATGTCGCCGGTGACCGCGAACACCACGGTGCCCTTGCTACCATTCTTGCTCTCATAGATCGTCGCCGCGCCCTCTTCCACCGCTTGTTTGGCTTCGTCCACACTCATGTAAACCGGCAGCGGACTCTTGGACGCGATGATCACCATGCACTTGTTGTAGCTGTTGGTGGCATATTCGTATGCTGCCTGGATCGCATTCGCATCGCACGGGAACAGCGGATAGGTGTTGCCATTGCGCATCTGCGCCGCGAAGTAGTTCTCGATCTCCGGGCGCTGGTGCGTCCAGCCGTTGCGTCCCTGCTCCAGCGCACCCGCAGTGAACATCGTGACGATCGAAGGCGTCTTGCGGCGCAGCTCGGCCATCGCCTGAGCAACAGTCTGCACGATAGGCCAGCCGTTGATCGCGAAGCTCTCGTAGGACAACCACAGCGCGCGCGAACCAAATAACGCCAGTGCCGCTGCCAGGCCGGCACACGCGTCTTCGTTCAGCGGCTCATACACCTGACCTTCCGGTTCCTGGTTGTACAACGGATCGACGGTGGGATGACGTATCTTCAATGCATCGTTGATGTTCTTCATTGCCGAGGCCTCGTTGCCGTCGGCATTGCTCACGACGAAACGCTTGTCCTTGGTGCCCACATAAGCAGCCAGCGCACCCATCGCGGTCGACGGAACGGCCTTATCGCCTTTGGCAAATTCGTGCAGCGGCATCTTGCCCAGCGGCGCAAGGTCGAGCACATGCTCGGTCACCGAGGTCTTGACTGCGGGGCCGCCGCCGGCACGCACGAAATTCTCGCGCACGATGGCCCATGCTTCGGGATTCAGCGCGCGGCGCTGCAAACCCTCGATCATGTGCGGCTTGT
>JBDTPM010000314.1:0-1860 GCA_039932695.1 Gallionella sp.
CGGCCTTTTGTGAAGCCTCTTCAGCGTCCGCACTCACCCCTTCGATCAGCACCACGAATTCATCGCCACCCATCCTGGCTATGGTATCCATTTCCCGCACACAAGCCTTGATGCGCCCTGCAACTTCGACCAACAGCAGATCGCCATAGCCATGCCCGAGCGTATCGTTAAGCGTCTTGAACTTGTCCAGATCGAGGAATAGCACCACACCATAGACGCCGCTGCGTTCGGATGCAGCAAGAGCCAGGTTGAAGCGATCCTGCAACAAACGCCGATTGGGCAACTTGGTCAATATGTCGTAATACGCCAGGCTGTAAATCTCTTCCTCGGCCAGCTTGCGCTGGCTGATATCGCTGAAAACACCCACATAGTGGCTCACCCGGCCGGCCGCATCCCGCACCGTCGTGACCGTCAGCCATTTCGGGTATATCTCACCATTCTTGCGCCTGTCCCAGATCTCGCCTTCCCACTGCCCGGTGCCGGTTATCTGCTGCCACATTGCCTCATAGAAAGCCTGGTCGTGCTTCCCGGAACTCAACATGTGTGGGGCGTGGCCGATCACCTCATCCGAGCTGTAACCGGTAATGCTTTCAAATGCCTTGTTCACCCGGACTATCCGGTCATCCGGATCGGTAATCATGATCCCTTCATGCGTCTCGAAGGCGATTGCCGCGACACGCAATTCCTCTTCCTTTCGCTTGCGCTCGTAAATTTCTTCCTGCAACCGCGCATTGGTAACGTTAAGTTCCTGGGTGCGCTGTTCAACTCGCTGCTCGAGCGTGGCATACAGGGATTGCAGGTTTATAGCCATGCGATTGAAGGCGCGCCCCAGCAAGCCGATCTCATCGTCACCCTGTTCATTCACCCGGCGTGCCAGATTTCCCTGCGCCACATCTTCCGCGCCGTTCGCCAATTCCTGGAGCGGAACCACCAGCTTCCTGCCGAAATAGAACGCGGCCCCGGACGCGAACAGCATCACCAGCAACAATGCCGTCAGGGAGAAAACGCGCTGCTGATGCAGGGACGCGAATGCCTCATCTGCATCCATCTTGACCACCATCCCAAACCTCAGATCCGGCAGATAGCGCCACGCGGCTACCACCTGTCGGTTGCGGTAGTCGATTTCGATGCCGCCGCCACGTATCCCCGACAAGGCGCGGCGCATCGGATTTGGCATCTTGCCTATCTCGACCGGCTGCAACGTGCTTAATTCGACCGGCTGCAGCGTGCTTTTAAACTGGTATTTAAGAGGGGAAACAATCATGACGTGCTGCTGATCGACCCATTTGGCCAGCACGGTTTCTCCGCTTTCCCCCAAGCCGATCGGATCAGCCGCCACCTGGTAGATTTGTGTGATATCCAGCTGAAAAGCGATCACCCCCAGCAGCTTCCCTTCACGAATAACCGGTACCGCCACGAATGCGGCCATTGCCTTCGAAGGTTGATAGTATTCAAAATCTGAAGCTGCGCTTTCCAGCGTCATACGTGATTCACGAAACGCATGCGCCAAACCGCTGTCACGATAAGGCCCTTGGAGCAGATTGGTGGCGAAATCACTTTCACGCTTCTGGCTATAAACTATTTCGCCTTGCAGATTGATCAAGAACACATCGTAAAACATCGCAGCATCATCGATGTAGCGCTTGAAATATTCGCGATAGCGTGCATCCACTTGCCGGTACTCGGGCGTATCAGGAAGGGCCGATCGATAACTGTGCGACAACTGGGAGATCGCGTCCTGGGTCACGTTTGAGCGCGCTACCAGGCGGGTATCGGCAATGCGCTCGATAATATATCCCCTGATCTGCTGTGCTTTCATATCTGCCAGCTGTGCGAGATTTTGCAAGGTAGTGTCACGCA
>JBDTPM010000315.1:0-3634 GCA_039932695.1 Gallionella sp.
CCAAAGGTGAATAGCTGCATTCTGATATTCCAACAGTATGTCCGTGTGGGGGCGGATTATAGTCGGAACGGCGGCGCAATACCATCCGGCGCAATCCGGGCAAGTCGCATAGAATGCACGGCCGAAATTATCCTGTCCAACCACCACCCAGATGGCCATCAAAGCAACCGTTTTCAAAGCCGCCCTCCAGATCGCCGATATGGACCGCCACTATTACGCCGAGCATGCCCTTACGCTGGCGCGGCATCCGTCCGAGACAGATGAACGCATGATGGTGCGGCTGCTGGCCTTTGCGTTGTATGCAGACGAAGGTTTGACTTTCGGCAAGGGCATCAGCAGCGATGAAGAGCCCGACCTGTGGCATAAAGACCTTACCGGCCAGATCAAGCGCTGGATAGAGGTCGGATTGCCGGACGAGCGTGTGATCCGCAAGGCCTGCGGACGCGCCGACCAGGTGGTGGTGCTGAGCTTTGGAAGGGCAGCTGACATCTGGTGGAACGAGAATCGCGACAAACTGCAACGCCAGAGCAACCTTACGGTATTGAAGTTGCCGAGCGCAACAACCTTGGCACTTGCCGCGCTGGCCAGCCGCACGATGCAGTTGCAATGCACGATACAGGAAGGCCACATCATGATGACCAGCGCTGCGGGCATGATAGAGGTCGAGCCGCAGGTATTGCAGGGCGGTCTGGGCCCGACTGACAGATGATCGCAAGATCATCACCGTGCCCCTGTGGCGGAGGCAGCTACGCGGAATGTTGCGGCCGCTACCACGAGGGAGCGCCGGCAGCAGATGCCGCTGCCCTGATGCGCTCGCGCTACAGCGCCTACGTGCTCAAGCTGGAACCGTATCTGATCGCCACCTGGCATTCCGGAACACGCCCCAAGGCACTTGATCTCGCGGCAGACAATACCAAATGGATAGCTCTCGAGATCATGCGTCACCATCTTGAACCAGAACACCACGCCACTGTGGAATTCGTCGCACGCTACAAGATTGGCGGTCGTGCCCAACGCTTGCATGAGATCAGCCGGTTTGTGCGCGAAGATGGCAAATGGTTCTATGTAGACGGGGAATTTCCGGCCATGTGAACCGGGCTTATCGCGTATCCACGGCCAGGCAAATTGATGTCGTTACGGGAGGACAGTGAAAATTTTGTAACGAACCCATCCCGGTGCCGGTCGAGTACCTGTGGCCACTTTGTTCGCTTAATAGATTACAATCGCCGCAAGTCGCAACTCACCGGGGCGCCAAATGTCAGGAAATCAAAAAAAACTGGCGGTATTGTTTGCCGATATTTCCGCCAGTTCAGATCTCTACGAAAAGCTGGGGGACGCACTGGCGCTCCAGTCGATAGCGCAGTGTGTAGCCATCATGACCAGAGAGCTTCCCGCCTTTCAGGGCACCTTGATCAAGGTTATCGGCGACGAAATCATGTGCACCTTCCCGAATGCCGAACAGGCTTTTCATGCCGCCTGCGCGATGCAGAACGCGGTGGAAAACAACAAGTATCAGGACGGCACTCCGATGCACATTCGCATCGGTTTTCATTACGGTGAAGTGATCCACGAATCCGGCGACGTGTTTGGTGATACCGTCAACATCGCAGCACGGGTAACCGCGATAACCAGAGCCAGTCAGATCATCTTGACTCAAGCAGCGATGGATGTCTTGCCGCCCGCTTTGCAGGACAAGACGCGTCAACTCAAACGTGCCGAGTTCAAAGGCAAGCCAGCGCAATTCGAAATCTTCATGGTCATCTGGGCATCTGATGAAAAACTGAGTGCCCGTATCGGTACTCCTGCCCAGCGCAAGCTTTAGGGCACCTCTAAAAATCCGGATTTTAGTTCCGGCATAACCTGAAGGTTAGCCTACACTGCAACTTCGTTGTATCCCAACTGATGAAACTACTAGCCATTCCACTAAGTTGCCAAAAAACGGCAACCAAGTGGCTGGTTATGCTGCGTTGCGGTAAAAATTTCTTGCTTACATATCATCCATATGCGGCGCCGCAAAACGAAGTTTCAGTGCAGGGTAACCTTTAGGTTGGCCGGAACTAAAATTTTTACCGCGCCTTGCTGACGTATCCGCACGGGCTGCTTTTGCCTGTAGCAGAACGGCGTCCCATTGTGGGGCATTTGAGCGAACTCTGAATTTTTAGAGACACCCTTTAGAGATTGATTGGCCAATATCTGGCCGTCGTCCGCTGGCCGAAACGGCTATCAATGTCATCAGTTCCTGGCAAAGGAAAGCTGGAATTTCTCCACCCCTCTGATTCTGGCAAGCTCTCGTGAAATGGCTGAAATCGAATAACTGGTGTCATTCCGCACCGCGAATGCTGAAAATTGCCAAACCTGCCCTGTTTCGCCGGTACTGATCGCCAGCGATCCCCCGGCGATCTTGTATCCGTATCCGCGCATCGCATCGGATACCAGTTCTTCAGTTGGATCGAAACCCTTTTGGAAGTTCAGCACGACAGCTATCGCGAGCCGGGAAGGCAGCCAGGCTTCAAGCTTGGAAATCCATAACATCACGCTGGCCGAGATGAGGGACAGGGCGATCGCGGCAAAGTAGAAACCGATGCCGACCAGCACACCGATCGCAGACGCCGTCCAGATCGATGCTGCCGTGGTCAGGCCGCTGATCGAAAAACCCTCCTTGATGATCACGCCGGCGCACAGAAAGCCGATGCCGGTGACAATGCCCTGTATCACCCGCGTCACATCCGGGTAAGCCGTCATCTGATGACTATGACCCCCGAACCATAGTTCGGGATAACCGACGATCACGGTCAGCGCCGCGGAGGCCAGGCAGACCAGGCCGTAGGTGCGCATGCCCGCCGCACGACCATGATACGAACGCTCGTAGCCGACCAGCAGGCCCAACAACAGCGCGCCCAGCAGGTTGAAGAAGACCATGATGTTGGCTTCGAGGATCGGGGCAGACCAGTAAACTGCCAAAGAATCATGAGTAAGCAATGGCATGAGCACTCCTTCAGGTAGACGGACCCAGAGTATCAATGTTGGCGGGCCAACGCAAAACTTTAGCTGGACTCAGGTGCGGCAGGCTGTTGTGATCTGTCGGCGGTCTTCCTCTGTCGCGCCAGTTCACATGTCGATCGAGCCATCCCGCCATTGTTGTTCCGGCAGGCCATGTTCCAGGAAAAGCCGCCTTGCGATTTGCAGTTGCCCGGTCGTGCCGGCTGCGTAAACATCGAAGCGATGCAGGTCGGGATAATCACTGACGATATTGGCCAGGTTCGCTTCCACATCATCGGAGTGTGCATGGGGAACGTAAGAAAAATTATCCAGCGCGTCGGTCCATGCCCGGCACAGATTGTTCTGGTAGTGGCCCGCCTCGTCGGCCAGCCAGTGGAGATCCATGGACTCGGCGAGATCAAGCGACATCGCATGCTGGATCAGGCTTTTTATCGGCGCGAAGCCGACGCCGAACGCGACGAAGATGAGGGGGCGTGTCGACGCATCTTCCAGCACGAATTTGCCGTAAGGCCCATCCAATTCGACATTGCCATGTGCGCCCAAACCGCTGAACAGCAGTTCCGAAAAAGCATCGTCCGCGTTGCGCAATATCTGTATCTCGATTCGATTGTCGAGCTGAGAGTTCAATGCGTGT
>JBDTPM010000316.1:0-4012 GCA_039932695.1 Gallionella sp.
AACACAATGCGATCTTCCAGGCACTGCCGCGCAACTATGACGGTGATCTGGCGCGCAGCGGTGTTCGTCGTATCCTGCTCACAGCTTCCGGCGGACCGTTCCGCAACACTCCGATGGACGAATTGAAATACGTGACGCCGCAACAGGCTTGCGCACATCCGAACTGGGTGATGGGGCGCAAGATCTCGGTGGATTCAGCCACGATGATGAACAAGGGTCTGGAAGTCATCGAGGCGCACTGGCTGTTCGGCGCGAGTGCAGATGACATACAGGTGGTGGTGCATCCGCAGAGCGTGATCCATTCGCTGGTGGAATATGTGGATGGGTCGGTATTGGCACAGCTCGGCAACCCGGATATGCGCACACCTATCGCCTATGGCTTGTCCTATCCCGAGCGCATGGATTCGGGCGTGGCATCGTTGGACCTGTTCAAAGTGGCGACGCTGAATTTCATCGCCCCCGACTTCGACCGCTTTCCCTGCCTGGGACTGGCTTATCAGGCGTTGCGGGCCTCCGGCACCGCTCCCGCGATATTGAATGCGGCGAACGAAGTGGCAGTGGAAGCATTTCTCGAAGGACAGATCTCCTTCCCGGACATCCCGCGTGTCATCGAATCGGTGCTGGATGCGCTGCCGGTCAATGCTGTCGGTTGTCTGGAAGATGTGCTTGTAGCGGACGCAGAAGCGCGACGTGCCGCATTGAAACAGATAAGCGCATTACCCGGGGCCGGACGCACCGTGCCCCGGCAACCGGGGCTTTAGGATGATCACCTTGCTTGCATTTGTCGGCGCGATCGCGCTGCTGGTGGTGTTCCACGAGCTCGGGCACTATTGGGTGGCGCGCCGCTGCGACGTGAGGGTGCTGCGATTTTCTCTGGGCTTCGGCAAGGTGATATACAGTAAGCGCTTTGCCGGCAGTGCCACCGAGTGGGTGGTCTCCGCGATCCCGTTGGGCGGCTACGTCAAGATGGTGGACGAGCGCGAAGAAGCTGTGGCACCGGAAGACATTCAATTCGCCTTCAATCGAAAACCGGTATTGCAACGCATGGCGATCGTGGTGGCAGGACCAATTGCGAATTTTCTGCTGGCCATCGTGTTGTATTGGGCCATGTTCATATACGGTGTTCCGGGACTGAAGCCGATGCTGGGCGACGTACCGCCGGGCACACCCGCTGCCTTGGCTCGACTGCAGTCGGGCGAGACCATCATCAGTATCAATGGCGAGACGATCCCGAGTTGGCAGGAACTGCGCTGGCGCTTGCTGGACCTGGCTTTGCAGCAAGCCGAGGTGAGGATCGAGGCCCAGGATGCCGGCGGCACAACGATGACCCATATGCTGGATGTGAGCAGCCTGGAAGCCAGGGATCTGGATGGCGAGTTTCTCGACAGACTCGGTCTGCATCTCCATCAGCCTGTCGTTTTGCCGGTGATCGGCAAGCTGGCCGAAGGCGACGTGGCACAACGCGCCGGTCTGCAGCCGGGCGATCGGATCCTGCACGTGGATGCCGTGGAGATGCATCTATGGAGTGAGTTCGTTGACGCGGTGCGCACACATCCCGGGCAAACTTTGCAGCTGGAGATCCGGCGTGGCGATATGACGCTGAACATCGCAGTGGTGCCGCAAGCCATAGTCGAGTCGGGCAAGACGGTGGGCAAGATCGGCGCGGCTCCGCAAGTGGATACAGCGGAATGGCAATCGATGTTGATCGAGGTGAATTATGCAGCCCCTGAGGCGCTCCGGCTGTCTTTGCGCAAGACCTGGGAAACCTCGGTCATCAGCCTGAAGATGCTGGGCAAGATGGTGCTCGGCGAAGTGTCGATGAAAAATCTCAGCGGTCCGATCACGATAGCCGACTATGCCGGACAGTCCGCCGCTATGGGCGTCGCAGCCTATCTGGGCTTTCTGGCATTGATCAGTATCAGCCTCGGGGTGTTGAATCTGCTGCCCATTCCCTTATTGGATGGGGGGCACTTGCTGTATTATGTCGCCGAATTGCTAAAGGGTAGCCCGGTGTCCGAACAGGCTTGGGAATACGGTCAGAGGATCGGCATTGCACTGCTTGGCACTCTGATGGTCTTCGCTGTATATAACGATATTAATCGCCTTGTTTCAGGTTAAATCTAAATAATGATATTGATAAAACTGGCAGGAGTGCTCAGCCTGCTTTGCATGACTTCAGCCTGGGCGATCGAGCCGTTCACCGTCAGGGATATTCGTGTCGAGGGGATACAGCGTACCGAAGCCGGTACGGTGTTCAGTTATCTGCCGATCAAGGTTGGCGACATCATGGATGATCAGCAGGCTGCTGCAGCGATCCATGCTTTGTATGCCACCGGCTTCTTCAAGGATGTACTGATTAAAGTCGAGCGCGGAGTACTGATCGTGCAGGTGCACGAGCGCCCTTCCATCGCGAGTATCGAAGTCAACGGCGTCAAGGAATTTCCCAAGGACCAACTCAAGGATAATATGAAATATGCCGGGCTGGCCGAAGCCCGTATCTTTGACAAGGGCGCGCTGGACAAAGCAACCCAGGAGTTGAAGCGCCAGTACATCGCACGGGGGAAGTATGGCGTCTCCGTGACAACCACCGTCACTGAGTTGGAACGCAACCGGGTCAATATCGTGTTCAATGTGGTGGAAGGTGATGTCTCCAAGATCAAGCAAATCAATCTGGTCGGCAATCGGGCCTATAAAGAGGCAGAGCTGCTGGATCTGATGAAGCTCAGCACGCCCGGCATTTTTAGCGTGTTCAGCAGCAGCGACCAGTATTCCAAGCAAAAACTCTCGGCCGATCTGGAAGCGTTGCGTTCGTTCTATATGGACAGCGGTTATCTGGAATTCAACATTGATTCCACCCAGGTATCGATCACCGCGGACAAGAAGTTCATCTATATCACCATCAATTTCAGCGAGGGTGAAAAATTCACTGTCGGCAAGGTCAGCGTGTCGGGTGATACGCTGGTTCCAAAGTCGCAAATTGAAAGTCTCGTTCAGGTGAAAGAAGGCGACACTTTTTCACGAAAGGCACTGACCGAAACCAGCAAGAAGGTCGCCGAACGCCTGGGTCAGGAAGGCTACGCGTTTGCCAATGTGAATGCGATCCCGGAGATCGACAGGGAAAAACACCAGGTCTCCTTCGACTTCATGGTCGATCCCGGCCAGCGCGTGTATATTCGCCGCATAAATATCGCGGGGAATGACAAGACCCGCGATGAGGTCATACGCCGTGAATTCCGCCAAGTGGAGGGCGAGTGGTTCGATGTGGAGAAGGTCAAGAAATCCAAACAGCGCGTCGACAAACTGGATTTCTTTTCCGAGGTGAATATCGAGACGCCGTCCGTGCAAGGGACATCAGACCAGCTGGACGTGAACATGTCGGTCAAGGAGAAATCAACCGGTAATATCTCGGTGGGAGCGGGCTTTTCCAGCGGTGAAGGTCTCGTGCTGAGCGGGGGCGTGACTCAGGCCAATCTGTTCGGTACCGGGAATTATCTTTCCGCCCAGGTCAATACAGGTAGAGTCAATCAGGTGTATTCTCTTTCCTACACCAACCCCTATTACACAGATGAGGGGGTGAGCCGCGGCTTCGATATCTACAAGCGCAACACCGATTCGAGCACTACCGCCACTAGCCAGTATTCGTCTCGCACCATGGGCGGCGGTGTGAGATTCGGTGTGCCTATCGGCGAGGATCAGTCGGTAAGTTATGGTCTGGCGGCAGAAAGAACCGAGTTGGGTCTGTCGCCATTCAGTCCGGCGCGCTTGCAGCACTATGTAAGCACTTTTGGTTCCACCAACGTCAGTCTGCCGGGAACGGTCGGTTGGGTGAGGGATAGTCGGGACAGTGCGATCTATACCACCGAGGGGACAGTGCAGCGTGCCTTTGCGGAGCTCGCCTTGCCGGTGTTCGACATGCGCTACTACAAGCTGAATTACCAGCACCAGTTGTTTTATACGGTGAACAGTGATATCACGCTGTTGTTGCACGGTGAGGCCGGTGTCGCAGGAGGAT
>JBDTPM010000317.1:0-3274 GCA_039932695.1 Gallionella sp.
CGTGGAACCCATCAGCGCGAACTGCAACAGATGCTCGGCGCTGCAATCGGTGTTTGCGCCCAGATCCAGCATGCAGACCTGGCCATTTTTTGTCGGCAGATATGAGGCGATCGCCGGGCGGTCGATGCCGGGTATGGTTTTCAGCACATAACGCGCGGTCGCCATCAGCGCGCCGGTATTTCCGGCGCTGACGCAGGCCAGGGCCTCGCCGTTCTTGACCAGATTGATGCTGACGCGCATCGAGGAATCTTTTTTGCCGCGCAACGCGGATTGAGGCTGCTCGTCCATGCCTACCACTTCGGTGGCGGGATGAATGCGCAAATGCACATTGGTCTGCACGCCCAGAGCGCGCAACTCGGTTTCAATGGCATCGGGGATACCCACCAGAATGATGGTATCGTCTGGAAATTGATTCAGATACTCGACTGCAGCAGGAATGATGACCGTCGTACCGTGGTCGCCTCCCATTGCATCAATAGCTAATGTGACATCCACTAAGCGATCCTGGGGTGAAATAAACTGGGATGGAAATAAAAACGCAGCCGACCTGATCGATCGGCTGCGTTGCGAAACAGCTTACTCGCCCTTGGTCTTGACTACCTTTTTGCCACGATAAAAGCCGGCTGCGCTGATATGGTGACGCAAATGAGTCTCGCCCGTGGTTTGCTCGATGGCCGTCGCCGGATTGGTCAAGAAATCGTGGGCGCGGTGCATACCACGCTTGGAGGAAGATTTTTTATTCTGTTGAACTGCCATGATGACTACTCCTAAAAAAACTGTTTAAAATTAATTACGCTTTAATTTCGCCAATACCGCAAAAGGTTGACGATCCTCTTCATGCTTGTCCTGAGCTTGTCGAAGCGGCCTGTCTCCGCCACCTGCCGCCTGACATGCACCCTGTTCATGACTTGGTGCACCCGGTTCATGCTTGGGTGCAATAGGCAGGCTTAACAAAATCTCATCCTCCAGCAAATTCAGCACATCCAACTGGCTATCTGCCAAAATGCTATCAAACTCGTCTTCCTCATCCGGGTGCCCGGCCAAATGTTCTTTGGAGTCCAGCGCGTCCAGAATCGTCTGGTCACGCAACAACAGGCGCGTGTCAAGCTGTGCCGGATAATCCATGCCCTCGAGGCAACGCTGGCACCGCAACTGAAAGCTTCCGGTCACGCTTACATCCAGAAAATGATAACCCTGTTTATCCACACCACCGCGTACCGTGTAGCTCAGGATTTCATGCGGATGCTCCAGCATTTCCTGCAAACGTGGCAGTTCGGCAACCGGCACTGTACCGCTGATTTCCCGCCCGTTATTGGCGAAATCCAGGCTATCGATGAAAGGCCGTGCGTACATGAGGCGCGCATGATATATTTTTCGCCGCTCCCTGTCAAAACTCTCATGGCAAAAATCTCAAGGAATATCGTGCTTGTCCTCGCCTCCAGCTCCATTTACCGCAGTGAACTCCTGAAACGGCTGCAATTACCGTTTGAAACCATGGCCCCGGATGTCGATGAGACACCATTGCCTGAGGAAGCCGCGCGCGACACCTCGGTACGTCTCGCCCAGGAAAAGGCCAGAGTCGTGGCTGAAAAATATCCCGATGCACTGATCATCGGCTCCGACCAGGTAGCCCTGCTGGAGGGCCGGCAGCTCGGAAAGCCGCTGAACCATGATAATGCGGTCAAACAACTGCGTGCAATGCGGGGCAAAACCACCCGTTTTTATACCGCGCTGGCGTTATTGAACAGCAAGACAGGAAACATGCAGACCGGGGTAGCGGAAAACCTCGTCACGCTACGCGACCTCAGCGACGCTGAGATCGATGCTTATCTGCTCAAGGAACAGCCCTATCACTGTGCTGGCAGTGCTAAAGTAGAAGGGCTGGGTATCGCGCTGATCAGCCAGATGAGGGGGGACGACCCGAATGCGCTGATCGGGCTGCCGCTGATTCTGCTGGTCGAAATGCTGCACTGCGAAAACGTGCGTCTGTTCTGAGCATGACAAACTCCTTCGGTGTTCTGTATCTGATTCCCTGTACGCTGGGCGACAGCCCCGCAGAGCAGGTATTGCCGCAGCACGTGATAGCCGTGGCGCGCAAGCTGAGACATTTCGTCGTGGAGCAACCCAAGACAGCACGGCAGTTTCTTTCCGCTCTCAAACCCGAGCAGCCTATCCAGTCCTTGCATTTCGCCAGCCTCAACCAGCACACCGATCCCAATGAGTTGGCTAATCTGCTCGCGCCGCTGTTGGCGGGCGAGGATCTCGGCATCATTTCCGAGGCCGGTTGCCCGGGCATCGCCGACCCGGGTGCCGATCTGGTCTTGCTGGCGCACCACAAAGGCATCCGAGTCGTGCCGCTGGTTGGCCCCTCCTCCATTTTGCTGGCATTAATGGCTTCCGGGCTGAATGGACAATGTTTCGCCTTTCATGGTTACCTCCCGATAGCAGAACCCGAACGAAACAAGGCGATAGCCTCGCTGGAGGCCGAATCGGCAAAGCGCAGACAGACCCAGATGTTCATCGAGACCCCGTACCGCAATGAAAAACTGTTTAGGGCGCTGCTCGCCCATTGCCGCCCGCAAACGCTGCTCTGCGTCGCCACCGATATCACCCTGCACGGCGAACAGATACAGACGCGTTCCATCGAGTTCTGGAAATCACAGCCTATCCCGCGTCTGGACAAGCGTCCGAGCATGTTCCTGCTGCTGGCCAAAAGTTAATCTTGTTGCCTACTAGCCCGCTTTCTGGTATTAAAGCGGACTTTATTTTTATACGTTGGAGAAGTGCAATGCCGGTACAGACTGACAAACCCGTCGCCCCTTACAAACCAAAGAAGGGCGAGGCCTACATGAACCCCAAACAGCTCGAACACTTCCGCCAGATCATGAACGACATCAAGGCTGGCCTGGGCAAGGATATCGATCGCACCGTACATACCATGCAGGACGAAGCGACCGTGTTTGCCGACCCGAATGACCGCGCCACGCAGGAATCGGATATGGGACTGGAACTGCGTAACCGCGACCGCGAGCGCAAGTTGATCAAAAAGATCAATGAGATGCTCGCCAAGATCGATGCCGGGGAGTATGGCTACTGCGATAATTGCGGCGTCGAGATAGGCTTGAGCCGTCTGGAGGCCAGGCCCACAGCGACATTGTGTATAGACTGCAAGACCCTGGACGAGATACGCGAACGGCAAGTGGCGAAGTAATATTCTCTGTTTGCAATGTAGGGGCGCGATTTATCGCGCCCTGATTTATTGCGATATCAGACA
>JBDTPM010000318.1:0-6693 GCA_039932695.1 Gallionella sp.
CGTGCCGACGTTGACGTGCGGTTTGGTGCGTTCAAATTTGCTCTTTGCCATGATTATTGCCCCTTAATCAAATCTAAAATTACTTCTTGCTCATAATCGCTTCGGCGACACTCTTCGGCGCTTCGGAATAATGTTTGAATTCCATTGTATAAGTCGCACGACCTTGCGTTGCAGAACGCAATGCGGTGGAGTAACCGAACATTTCCGCCAATGGCACTTCGGCCTTGACCACCTTGCCACCGCCAGCCATATCATCCATGCCTTGCACCATGCCGCGACGCGAGGACAGATCACCCATCACCGTGCCGGTATAGTCTTCCGGCGTTTCCACCTCGACCGACATCATCGGCTCGAGCAGTACCGGACTGGCTTTGCGCATACCGTCCTTAAAGCCCATCGAAGCAGCCATCTTGAAGGCGTTTTCGTTGGAGTCTACATCGTGGGATGAGCCATCGAACAGCGTGACTTTGACATCCACCACCGGGAAGCCAGCCAACACGCCATTCGGCAAAGTTTCTTCCAAGCCCTTCTTAACCGCCGGAATAAATTCGCGAGGAACCGAACCTCCCTTGATGGCATCCACGAACTCAAAACCCTTGCCAGTTTCGTTTGGCTCCAGTTTCAACCACACGTGTCCAAATTGACCGCGGCCACCCGATTGCTTGACAAACTTGCCTTCAACTTCAACCGACTTGCGAATCGCTTCGCGGTAGGCCACTTGAGGTGCGCCGACGTTGGCTTCCACGCCGAACTCACGCTTCATGCGCTCCACCAGAACTTCCAGGTGCAACTCACCCATGCCGGAGATGATGGTCTGCCCCGATTCCTCATCGGAGCGCACGCGGAACGAGGGGTCTTCCTGCGCCAAGCGATTCAGCGCCATCCCCATCTTCTCCTGGTCAACCTTGGTCTTTGGCTCGACCGCCACGTGTATCACCGGCTCCGGGAACACCATGCGCTCCAGCGTAATTACCTTGGACGGATCGCACAAGGTATCTCCGGTGGTGGCTTCTTTCAGACCGACCGCTGCAGCGATATCACCCGCAAATACTTCCTTGATTTCTTCGCGCTCGTTTGCGTGCATCAGCAAGATGCGGCCGATACGCTCTTTCTTGCCCTTCACCGGGTTATAAATGGTATCGCCCGATTTCAACTGCCCTGAATAGACGCGGAAGAAGATCAATTGCCCGACAAAGGGGTCAGTCATGATCTTGAACGCCAGCGCCGAGAACGGCTCATCATCACTCGCCCTGCGCTCGCCAATAGACTCGTTTTCCAACTCGCCCTTAACCGGCGGAATATCGGTTGGCGCGGGCAGATAGTCGATCACCGCATCCAGCATGGCCTGCACACCCTTGTTCTTGAAGGCCGAGCCGCACAGCATCGGCACGATTTCACCGGCGATGGTACGGATGCGCAAGCAGTGTTTGATATCCGCTTCGGACAAGTCGCCATTTTCGAGATACTTGTTCATCATCTCTTCGGACGCTTCAGCCGCGTTCTCCACCATCTTTTCGCGCCACTCTTTCGCCTTTGCGAGCAAATCAGCAGGAATGTCGCGCAACTCAAACTTCATGCCCTGGGTAGCCTCATCCCAGTAAATCGCCTTCATGCGCACCAGGTCGATCACGCCCTCAAACTTTTCTTCTGCACCTATTGGAATCTGGATAGGCACGACGTTGGCGCGCAAACGGGCGCGCATCTGGTCATACACCTTGAAAAAGTTGGCACCGGAACGATCCATCTTGTTAACGAAAGCCAGACGCGGCACACCGTACTTGTTAGCCTGGCGCCATACCGTTTCGGACTGAGGCTGCACACCACCGACTGCGCAATACACCATACACGCCCCATCCAGCACACGCATCGAACGCTCCACCTCGATGGTAAAATCCACGTGCCCCGGAGTATCAATGATGTTGATGCGATGCTCGGGATAGTTCTTGTCCATCCCCTTCCAGTAACAGGTCGTCGCAGCCGAGGTAATGGTGATACCCCGTTCCTGCTCCTGCTCCATCCAGTCCATCACGGCGGCGCCATCATGCACTTCGCCTATCTTGTGGGAAACGCCGGTATAGAACAGGACGCGTTCGGTAGTGGTGGTCTTGCCTGCGTCAATATGCGCGCTGATGCCGATATTGCGATAACGCTCGATGGGGGTTTTACGTGCCACGATAAATACCTAAAAAAATGTTAACAAAGCTTGTAGCTGGTGGCCGGTAGCTTGTAGCCAACCCGGTTTTGCTACCCGCTACAGGCTACGAGCTCAAATCAAAAACGGAAATGCGAGAATGCCTTGTTCGCTTCAGCCATACGGTGCACTTCTTCGCGCTTCTTCACCGCGCCACCGCGGCCTTCGGAAGCATCGATCAACTCGCCTGCCAATCGCATTCCCATCGACTTTTCACCGCGCTTGCGCGCAGCTTCGCGCAACCAGCGCATCGCCAGAGCCATACGACGGGAAGGACGCACTTCGACCGGCACTTGATAGTTCGCACCGCCGACACGACGGCTCTTCACTTCGACCTGGGGCTTGGCATTGGTGATGGCCAGATTGAACACTTCGATCGCGTCCTTGCTGGTCTTCTTGCCGACCTGCTCGAGCGCGCCGTAAAGAATGCGCTCGGCAACTGACTTCTTGCCCGCCGTCATCAATACATTCACGAACTTGGACAGATCCTGGTTACCGAACTTCGGGTCCGGCAGGATTTCACGTTTGGGGACTTCTCTGCGTCTTGGCATAACTACCTCGGATTATTTTCTTGAAATTACACTTGCTGAAATTACGCTTTCTTGGCGCGCTTCGCACCATACTTCGAGCGGGCCTGTTTGCGATCCTTCACGCCTGCGGTATCCAGACTGCCGCGCACCATGTGATAACGCACACCCGGAAGATCCTTCACGCGGCCGCCGCGCAACAACACCACCGAGTGCTCCTGCAGATTGTGGCCTTCGCCGCCGATGTAGCTGATCACCTCGAAACCGTTGGTCAAACGCACCTTGGCCACTTTACGCAGCGCGGAATTCGGCTTCTTCGGGGTCGTGGTATAGACGCGAGTGCACACGCCACGCTTTTGCGGGGAACCGCCCAAGGCCGGCACTTTGCTTTTTTCTGTGATGGCGACACGCGGTTTGCGGATCAACTGATTGATGGTTGGCATTTTCTACAAATCCTAAATTGTTCTAAAAATCCGTTAAATATCAATAATTAAAAATACAACGTCGCAGCAAGACAACAAACTCGTCCGCTGCGACGGGAAAAAAGGTTGCGAATTCTAGTGAGAAACCCCAGATGTGTCAAGCAACTCTGGGCTGTCGAGAGATTCTGCCGACGCAACCAGATCGCCTTCCTGCAACTCGCGACCCTCGGCCATATCGATACCCAGGCGCTGTTTGCGCCTCAATACGTGATAAGCCAATCCGGTACCGGCCGGGATCAACCGGCCGACGATGACGTTTTCCTTCAGGCCGCGCAGATCGTCCCGTTTGCCCATGATCGCCGCTTCGGTCAACACACGCGTGGTTTCCTGGAAGGAAGCCGCCGAGATGAACGAATCGGTGGACAGCGAAGCCTTGGTGATACCGAGCAACACAAATTCATAGGTCGCCGGGTTCTTGCCTTCGGCAATCACGCGCTCGTTTTCCTCCAGCAGATCGGCACGCTCAACTTGTTCGCCGGTGATGAAACGGGTGTCACCCACATTCTTGATCTGCACGCGACGCAGCATCTGGCGCACGATCACTTCGATGTGCTTGTCGCTGATCTTCACGCCCTGCAAGCGATAAACTTCCTGCACCTCATCGGTGATATAGCGAGCCAGTGCTGCCACGCCCAGCAGGCGCAGGATGTCGTGCGGATCAGCCGGGCCATCGACGATCATCTCGCCCTGATTGACCACCTGACCATCGTGTGCCAGCACATGCTTTTCCTTCGGGATCAGAAACTCGCTGGGAACGCCGTCCACATCGGTGATCACCAGACGCTGCTTGCCCTTGGTGTCTTTGCCGAATGAGACCGTACCGGTGCACTCTGCCAGCATACCGGCATCCTTGGGCACGCGCGCCTCGAACAACTCCGCCACTCGCGGCAAACCGCCGGTGATATCACGGGTCTTGCTGCTTTCCTGCGGGATGCGGGCCAACACGTCACCCACGCCCACTTGCTGACCATCCTCAACGGTGATGAGACAGCCGGTCTGGAAGGTCACGCTGACCGCGGTATCGGTACCGGCCAACTTCACTTCCTGACCGTTTTTCCCATACAGGCGCACCATCGGTCGCACACCCTTGCTTTGTGCGGTGGATCGTTTCGGATCGATCACCACCAGCGTGGACAGGCCGGTCACTTCATCGATCTGCTTGGCGACCGTCGCCCCCTCTTCAACATTCTGGAAGCTCACTTTGCCGGCGTATTCCGTGATGATAGGACGAGTATGCGGATCCCAGGTCGCCAATACCACGCCTGCCTTGACCGTATCGCCCAGCTTGGCCGACAGGATCGCGCCATAAGGAACCTTGTGGCGTTCGCGCTCGCGACCGTGATCGTCGGCAATGATCACCTCTGCACTGCGCGCCACCACGATAGACTCACCGCGTACGGTAGTTACAATGCGCATGTTCGGGCTGTGTTTGAGCACGCCGTTGGATTTGCTTTCCACCTGGCTGGCCACCACGGTACGCGAAGCCGCGCCACCGATATGGAAAGTACGCATGGTCAACTGGGTACCGGGTTCGCCGATGGATTGCGCGGCGATCACGCCGACCGCCTCGCCCACGTTCACCATACCGCCGCGTCCCAGATCGCGGCCATAACATTTGGCGCACAGACCGAAACGCGTTTCACAACTCAACGGAGTGCGCACGCGCACTTCATCGACACCGAGTGTCTCGATGCGCTCTACCGCTGTTTCATCCAGCAGCACGCCGGCCTCGTAAAGCGTTTCGCCGCTTTCCGGATTGACCACATCGGCACTGACTACCCGGCCGAGGATACGCTCACCCAACGCCTCGATGACTTCGCCGCCCTCGACCATGGCTTTCATCGATGTGCCATTGGTGGTGCCGCAGTCATCCTCGATCACCACCAGGTCTTGCGTCACATCCACCAGACGGCGGGTCAGATAACCGGAGTTCGCTGTCTTCAACGCGGTATCGGCCAAACCCTTGCGCGCACCGTGCGTAGAAATGAAGTACTGCAACATGTTCAGCCCTTCGCGGAAGTTCGCGGTGATCGGGGTTTCAATGATCGAACCGTCCGGCTTCGCCATCAGACCGCGCATCCCGGCCAACTGGCGGATCTGCGCAGCCGAGCCGCGCGCACCCGAATCGGCCATCATGTAGATCGAGTTGAAAGATTCCTGCATCACCGGTTTGCCCTTGATCATGCGTGGCGCGCCCGTGGCGCGCTCGATCACCGGCTCGCTGCCCAGTTGCTCCATCATCGCCTTGGCGACCACGTCGCCGGTGCGGCCCCAGATGTCCACCACCTTGTTGTAACGTTCGCCGTCAGTGACCAGACCCGAGGTGTACTGGGTGTAGATCTCCTTGACTTCTTTTTCGGCCGCGCCGATCAGCTCGCTCTTTTGCAGCGGCATCAGCATGTCGTCCACGCAGATCGAGATACCGGCACGGGTCGCATAGGTGAAGCCGGTATACATCAGCTTGTCGGCCATGATCACCGTGTCACGCAGACCGCACTGGCGGAAGCTGGCGTTGATCAGGCGCGAGATCTCTTTCTTCTTGAGCGTCTTGTTGATCAGTGCGAACGGCAGACCGGCCGGTAACACTTCGGACAGCAGGGCACGGCCCACCGTGGTTTCATGGCGCACCAGCTTTACAACTTGCTGGCCTGCGGCATCCTTGTGTATCTCCTTGAGACGCACGATTACCTTGGCTTGCAGCTCGACTTCGCGCGTCTCGTAAGCGCGCGAAACCTCCGCGATGTTGGCAAACATCGAGCCCTCGCCCAGTGAACCGACCTTTTCGCGGGTCATGTAGTACAGGCCCAGCACGATATCCTGCGACGGGACGATGATAGGTTCACCATTGGCTGGCGACAGCACGTTGTTGGATGCCAGCATCAAAGTGCGGCATTCCATCTGTGCTTCCAGCGACAACGGCACGTGTACCGCCATTTGATCGCCGTCGAAGTCGGCGTTGAATGCCGAGCAGACCAGAGGATGCAACTGGATCGCCTTGCCTTCGATAAGGATCGGCTCGAACGCCTGGATACCCAGACGGTGCAGGGTCGGCGCGCGGTTCAACAGCACCGGATGCTCACGTATCACGTCTTCGAGTATGTCCCAGACGATCGGCTCTTCCGCCTCGACCATGCGTTTGCTGGCCTTGATGGTGGTTGCCAGACCCATCGCCTCGAGCCGGCTGAATATGAACGGCTTGAACAATTCCAGCGCCATCTTTTTGGGCAAACCGCATTGATGCAATTTCAACTGGGGGCCCACCACGATCACGGAACGACCCGAGTAGTCGACACGCTTGCCCAGCAGATTCTGGCGGAAACGTCCGCTCTTGCCCTTGATCATGTCGGCCAACGATTTCAACTGGCGCTTGTTCGCGCCGGTCATCGCCTTGCCGCGACGGCCATTGTCCAGCAGCGAATCCACCGCTTCCTGCAGCATACGCTTCTCGTTACGCACGATGATATCCGGTGCTTTCAATTCAAGCAGGCGGCGC
>JBDTPM010000319.1:0-1928 GCA_039932695.1 Gallionella sp.
GGATATCACCGGCGCGTCCGAGAGAACCCGCAACGCTATGCTGTGATCGAAGCGTCGCAGACCGTGAAAGAAGTTAAACATAAACTTGAAAAAATTGTTTCATCACTATGATATGAAACAAATATATCCATGGCAAAAAAACGACTTTGCGCGTTTACGGGAGTTGCGTAAGCGTCCGCTGCACGGCATTCTTTTCAAAGGAGCTAAAGGCATCGGCAAGTTCGATCTGGCGATGAATTTCGCCCAAAGTCTGTTGTGCCAACATCCGAATGAAGCTGATCTTGCCTGCGGAAAATGTCCATCATGCCACTGGTTCGAACAAGAGTCGCACCCGGACTTTCGTTTGCTGCAACCCGAAGTGTTGAGCCTGGACGGAGAGGAGACCGAATCCGGCAAGAAACCCAGCAAGCAGATATCCGTCGATCAGGTGCGCGGCCTTGCCGACTTCGTCGGCATGTCTGCGCACCAGGGCGGCTGGCGCGTGGTGGTCATACATCCCGCCGAGGCGATGAACCCTAATGCCGCGAATGCCCTGCTGAAAAGCCTTGAGGAACCGCCACAGGGGATGTTGTTCATTCTGGTGTCGCACAAGCCGCAGCAATTGCTGCCGACCATACTAAGCCGCTGCCTGTCTTTCGCGCTGCCGGCGCCTGATGCTGCCAGTGCCGCGCACTGGCTGAAGGAGCAGGGCGTAAGCAACCCCACCGAAGCGCTTGCCGCTTCCGGTTTCGCACCGCTGCAGGCCGTTCAGCAGGATCAGCAACTGGGCAGCGAAGAACGCGATAAATTGCTCCGCGCCGTGCGTCAGCCCGCCGGATTTGACGTGTTCGCACTGGCCGAGGCGCTGCAAAAAACCGAGCAGGTATTGGTCGTGCAGTGGCTGCAACAATGGAGTTATGACTTGAATGCAATGAAGCTGGCGGGCAAGCTGCGCTATCACCCCGGTGAGGAAGCCGCGATCAAAAAGCTGGTCGAGCCTGTCGCGCCGTTGAATCTGGCGCGTCTGCAAAGGCATTTGCAGACAGCGAAACGCGAGTCGCAGCACACGCTCAATCCCAAGTTGTTCTTTGAATCATTGTTGTTTGCATACCGCCAACTGATGCTCGAATAACCAGTATCCCCCATATGCCCTTCGTCGATTCCCACTGCCATATCAATTTCCTGGAGCTTGCTGCGAACATGAACGATGTGCTGGCGCAAATGCGCCACAACGAAGTGATCAGCGCACTGTGCATCTCGGTCAACCTGAAGGATTTCCCGCAAGTCCTGGCGCTTGCCGAGCAGCATCCCCACATCTACGCCTCGGTGGGCGTGCATCCCGATCACGAAGATATTGAAGAGCCCGATGTCGCACGTCTGGTCAGGTTGGCGCAGCATCCCAAAGTCATCGCCATCGGCGAGACCGGCCTGGATTATTATCGTCTCAAGGGTGATCTTGAGTGGCAGCGCGAACGTTTTCGCACCCACATCCGCGCGGCACGCGAGAGCGCCAAGCCGCTCGTCATCCATACACGCGAAGCTGCGGCAGACACGTTGCGCATCATGGCCGAAGAAAAAGCGGCCGAAGCGAGCGGAGTGATGCATTGCTTCACCGAAACTTGGGAAATGGCTGAAGCCGCGCTGGCGATGGGTTTCTATATCTCCTTTTCGGGCATCGTCACATTCAAGAACGCCAAGCAACTTAAGGAAGTCGCGCAACGCGTGCCTCTGGAGCGCATATTGATTGAAACAGATGCGCCGTTTCTGGCCCCTGTGCCACATCGCGGCAAGCTCAACCAGCCGGCATATGTGAAGCATGTCGCGGAGGAGATCGCCACGCTGCGCGGCATCAGCCTGGACGAAGTCGGACGGAGCACTACGGAGAATTTTGCGCGCCTATTCAAAGTGGATAGGGTTCTTTAACGCTTCTCACCCCCATCCCAACCTTC
>JBDTPM010000320.1:0-1736 GCA_039932695.1 Gallionella sp.
GCAGGCGGCGAACTTCCAGGAATACATCCGCAGCGCCAGGGGCGACGAGACCTACGTCGCCGAGACGGACTGGCCGATCAGACCCGCGCAAGCGCCGTCGACGCTCGTTGACACCCAGCCGATCCCCGCACGTGAAATTGTAATGGATGCCTTTGAAAGGTTGTCTCTGACTTGATGGGGTTGGTCTGAACGCCTGCAGCAGGGAAATTTCCGGCATCTCAAAATTACCGGGTAAATATGTTCACAGCCGCGCCGGAATCCAGTAAAGTACCATCCCCTTACTTACCGATAAGAGCAATAACATGAGTGAAAAAGGACAACAACTGCAGGACCCGTTCCTCAACACGCTGCGCAAGGAGCATGTGCAGGTCGCGATCTATCTGGTGAACGGCATCAAGCTGCAAGGCCACATCGAGTCATTCGATCAGTACGTGGTGCTGCTGAAGAACACGATCACCCAGATGGTCTATAAACACGCGATCTCGACCATCGTTCCGGTACGCGCGGTCAGCATACCCCAAGACACCTCCGCAGGCTGATGCAGCAACAGTCCGCCGGCCAGGAGGCCGCAGTTCTGGTCAGTATCGATTTCGGCGACAGCGCTTACAGCGAGAGTCTGGAAGAATTGCGCCTGCTGGCCGAAACGGCAGGTGTGCGCACGCTGGCCGTCATAGAAGCCAAGCGGCAACGTCCCGATGCGGCGTTGTTTGCGGGTAGTGGCAAGGTACAGGAGATCGCCGAGATCGTGGAGCGATTGGAAGCACCATTGGTCATCTTCAATCACGACCTTGCCCCCGCGCAGATGCGCAACCTGACCGCCAAGTTGAATACCCGCGTGATTGACCGGACCATGCTGATCCTGGATATATTTTCGCAGCGCGCGCAAAGTCATGAAGGCAAGATTCAGGTGGAATTGGCGCAACTCAAGTATCTTTCCACACATCTGGTCGGCATGAACCAGGACATGGGGCAACAGAAACATGCGGTGGGCGCGCGCGGTCCGGGCGAAACCAAGTTGGAACTGGACAGGCGCAAGCTGGACAAGCGTGTTGTCGTATTGAAGGAGCGCCTGGATAAGCTCAAGCATCAGCGTGTGGTGCAGCGCCGCGCGCGCAATCGCTCCGACGTGCTGTCGGTGTCCATCGTCGGCTATACCAATGCCGGCAAGTCCACGCTGTTCAATATACTGACCCGCTCCGATGTCTATGTGGCCAACCAGCTGTTTGCCACGCTGGATACCACTTCACGACGCATGTACGCCGAAGGAAAGGGCGAGATCGTGCTGTCGGACACCGTCGGTTTCATCCGGCATCTGCCGCATTCACTGGTAGCCGCGTTCCGCAGCACGCTGGAAGAGACCCTGCAGGCCGATCTGTTGCTGCATGTCGTGGATGCCAACAACCCCAACCGCGACGACCAGATCGTCGAAGTGAACAAGGTGCTGGCCGAGATCGGTGCGGCCGAGATTCCGCAGATCCTGGTGTTCAACAAGATCGACTTGCAGGAGATACCGCCGGGCGTGCAGCGTGACGATTATGGTAGAATCTCCCGGGTGTTTCTGAGTGCCAAGAGCGGTGCGGGGCTGGATGAACTGAAGTCAGTCCTGCTGGAAGCAAGAGCCGCGCGTCAAACGGCCGAGGCCAATGAAAATAATACTAATCAAGCGAGAGAATAATGGGACTGAATGATCCGCGCAATTGTAGGTTGGCAATAAAAACAGTGGCGGCGCGTCAAGC
>JBDTPM010000321.1:0-2599 GCA_039932695.1 Gallionella sp.
ACCCCGTTAAAAGAAAACGTAGAAGATTCATTATTTACTTTGTTTGCTGCGCTGTCAGTGAACAACAGCGGGTCTTGCACTTCGGTCATTGCATTCATTCTGTTCTCCTTTAATAATTATTCACCATTGCCAGAGCTGGACTTGAACGCCAGCACTTTTTCCTCTGATTCGGGATTGTTATGGATCAGCCGTCCGTCAACGATCGCGCCGAGCTGGATCTCCAAGGTCTTGTAATGCACGTCACCTGTGACCTTGGCTTTGCTTTGTAGTTCCAGATAATCGCTGGCGGATACCGAACCGCTGATCGTGCCGTTGATCACCAGATGGGTAACGCTGACCTCGCCGTTCACCCGCGCATGTTCGCTCAGCACCAGCGTGCTTGGCTTGCCGGGCGTGGCGATGACATTACCGTTGACCTGCCCGTCTATGCGCAACCCGCCGCTGAAATTCAGGTCGCCGCCAATGATCGTATTCGCACCGATCAAGGAATCGATCTGAGTTTGCGGCTTGTTGGGTTTCTTGCTGAACATCGTTTTCTCCTTGCTTATGAGGGGGTCACGTTTTGCCGGACTTTTGGCTCTACCGTACCTTGTTCGAATATGCGTACTTGCACATTTTCCAATTCAGCATCGGGTGGCAACTGGATGCTCTGCTCCACACGCTGATAATACTTGAAACCGAGCTGGAATTGGGCATTCCCAGACGCGTCTTGTGGGAATACATGAGTGGTCACCACACCATTCTCGATTACTGTAGCGACCAGTTGAAAGCTGCCACTGAATTTTTTGGCGCGCTGACCACTCTGCACCAGCAGCATGCGCAGGTGATACTCTCCCGGCATCTTGTCCTTTTCCAGTCTCAGGCGATGCAATCCGAGTTCACCTTCCTTGCCACGCGTCGCGGTGAGGTTCTGAAAGAACACCAGGTCTTCCTGAAGCTGGACATTTTCATCCGACAGGTTTTTTAGCTGGTTCGACGTTTCCCGGTTGCTGGATTGCTCTATCTGGATCTGCCGTTCGCTTTGCGCGACCTGGTTGTTCAGTTGCGCATTCTCCGCCTCCAGTTTGGCTACCTGATCGCGCAATCTGGCCAGTTCCTCCTGGGCTTGGCCGCGGTGAAATCCCGCAAACTCCAGTCCGTTGTCATATGCCCACCAAGCCATGCCGACCGCGGCCAGAACAAATGGCAAGGCCATACCCCAGCGCAAATACCAGGCGATGTGTGGTCGCACAGTCATCTGCGGGGCGGAGATACTGAACCTGCGTTCCACGCCACGCCACATATTTGGATATCCTCCTCGCGCCATCTTAAGGTAACAAGGATACGTTGTTCAAAGCAGTGAGCTCGCTCAGCCCGAACATGATGTTCATGTTTTGCACCGCCTGGCCCGCCGCACCCTTGACCAGATTATCGATCACCGATAACACCACCACGGTATCGCCTCCTTGCGGGCGGTGCACCGCGATGCGGCAACAATTCGCGCCGCGCACGCTGCGCGTCTCGGGATGACTGCCGGCTGGCATCACGTCCACAAAATGCTCGCTGGCATAACGCTGCTCGAACAATGCCTGCAGATCGATCTCGCGTGTCAGCCTGCCATAAAGCGTGGCATGGATGCCGCGGATCATCGGGGTGAGATGCGGCACGAACGTCAGTCCGATCTCCTTGCCGGCAACACGCATCAGGCCCTGTTTGATCTCCGGCAAATGACGATGTCCGGCCACTCCGTAAGCCTTGAAGTTGTCCGCCGCCTCGGTGAACAAGCTGCTGATCTCCGCCTTGCGGCCAGCACCGGAAACCCCCGATTTGGCATCGGCGATCAAATTGTCAGACTCGATCACGCCTGCTTCCAGCAGCGGGATGAAACCCAATTGCACCGCAGTCGGATAGCAACCCGGGTTGGCGACCAATCGTGCTGATCTGATCTTGTCCCGATTCACTTCAGGCAGGCCATATACCGCCTCTGCCACCAGATCCGGGCAGGCATGCGTCATCCCGTACCATTTTTCCCACGTGGCGATATCCTGCAAACGGAAGTCCGCGGCCAGATCGATAACCTTGACTCCGGCATCCAGCAAAGCACGCACCTGCTGCATCGCGATCCCGTTCGGGGTAGCGAAGAACACCAGATCGCACTGTTCAAGACGCGCCTGGTCCGGATGGGTAAACGGCAGATCGACAAAGCCGCGCAGACTGGGATACATTTGACTGACCGGCGTACCGGCATCGGCGCGCGAAGTAACCACCTGCAAGATAACCTGAGGATGCACAGCCAACAGGCGCAGCAATTCGACGCCGGTGTAACCCGTCCCGCCTGCTATGCCAACTTTGATCATCTTGAATTCCATAAAATATCGATGGGTATTCTACAACAAAACCAGGGTGCCTCTGAGAACCATTCATCCATGGCGGCTGCGCGGAATGAAATGCAGGAAAGGCCGCAAACTCGAAATGAAAAAGCCGCCCGAAGGCGGCTTTTCGATTCCACATCCAACCGGCCAAAGTCCGGTCTCGGACAGGATCAACGTTTGGAGAACTGCTTGCGACGGCTGGGCTGGTCCCCGTCGTGGCGAGGTCGGTCTTCGATTACGACGTCACC
>JBDTPM010000322.1:0-7256 GCA_039932695.1 Gallionella sp.
GAAATCGGCGTGTGCTTTTATCAACTCACCCTTCTTTTCCAGCGGCAACACGCGCCGGTTATCGGTCAAAGGATGGATCACCACCGTCGTATCCTGCCGCGCCTCGACCACTTCATCCAGATAACAGATTGCCCCATGCCGCGCTGCGACGGCCAGCGGGCCATCTTGCCAGCGTGTGCCTTGCGCATCCAGCAAGAACCGTCCAACCAAGTCGGACGCGGTCATGTCTTCATTACACGCCACCGTAATCAGCGGCTTGCCCAGCTTCCACGCCATGTATTCAACGAAGCGCGTCTTGCCGCAACCGGTCGGGCCTTTCAGCATCATCGGCATGCGCACCGAATAAGCCGCCTGGTACAACTCAACCTCATCCGCAACCGCGCGGTAATAAGGTTCTTTTTCAATTTGGTATTGCTTGGTAACGTCGTTCATATCCATTCCCATAAAAAATCCCCGCTACCTTGCGGCAACGGGGATTGAGCGTTTTTTCCCGTGCGCAATACTTAAACAGTCTTGCCGCGGTAAATCACCATGTTGGTGCCTTGTGATTGCTTATAGTTATCGTAGGCCAACAAACGAATGTGGTTGTTCGGGTTGGCTTTACGGCATGCTTCCGCTTCTTTCAACACCACGTCGACATTGGTTTCGCCGAACATTGGTAGCTTCCACATATACCAGTAGTTGTCCATCAGATGCTCGGGTTCGGTGTGTTCGATCGCAGGGTTCCAGCCCTTTTTGACGATGTACTCGACCTGCTTCCTGATCTGATCTGTGTTCATCGCCGGCAGGTAAGAGAAAGTCTCGAACTTGCGGCTGGTGGGGTCGCTGACGCGAGATTTGTAATCTTGCATTTCACTCATTTTGGTTTCCTTTGTAATAGTCAATTGATCAAGTCACGGCGCATTCAACATGCGCCGTTGGCTTAATACTTACTTATGGGCTACGTCGAGCTTATCCACGGTGTCGAATTCAAATTTGATTTCTTTCCATGTTTCCATCGCGATTTTCAGTTCCGGACTGCTGTTAGCGGCCTTGGTCAGAATGTCTTTGCCTTCTTTTTCCAGTTCACGGCCAGCGTTACGCGCTTCTACGCAGGCTTCCAGCGCTACGCGGTTAGCTGCTGCACCCGCTGCATTGCCCCATGGGTGACCCAAGGTGCCGCCGCCGAATTGCAAGCAAGAGTCGTCGCCGAAAATGTTAACCAGCGCCGGCATGTGCCAAACGTGGATACCGCCGGACGCAACCGGGAACACGCCGGGCATGGAACCCCAATCCTGGTCAAAGAAGATACCGCGTGCGCGGTCTTCCTTGATGAAGCTTTCGCGCATCAAGTCAACAAAGCCGAGCGTTGGCGCGCGGTCGCCTTCCAGTTTGCCCACCACTGTACCGGAGTGCAGGTGGTCGCCGCCGGACAGACGCAGAATCTTGGCCAGCACGCGGAAATGAATACCGTGGTGCGGGTTACGATCCAGCACAGCGTGCATGGCGCGGTGGATGTGCAACAACATGCCGTTGTTACGGCACCAGTTGGCTAACCCGGTGTTGGCGCAGAAACCGCCGGTGATGTAGTCATGCATGATGATCGGTGCGCCGATTTCCTTGGCGTATTCCGCGCGCTTGTACATTTCTTCGGGCGTTGGTGCGGTTACGTTGAGGTAGTGACCTTTGCGTTCGCCGGTTTCACGCTCAGCTTTCAACGTCGCTTCCTGCACGAAGTCGAAACGCGCGCGCCAGCGCATGAACGGTTGGCTGTTGACGTTCTCGTCGTCCTTGGTCAAATCCAGACCACCGCGCAAGCATTCGTACACGGCGCGACCGTAGTTTTTGGCGGACAGACCGAGCTTAGGCTTGATCGTGCAACCCAACAGTGGGCGGCCATATTTATTCAAAATGTCGCGCTCAACCTGGATACCTTGAGGTGGGCCACCGCAGGTTTTCACATAAGCGATGGGGAAGCGCACGTCTTCCAGACGCAAGGCGCGCAAGGCTTTAAAGCCGAACACGTTACCTACCAGTGAGGTGAATACGTTCACAACAGAGCCTTCTTCAAACAGGTCTATCGGGTAAGCCACGAAAGCGTAGAAGCAGGTGTCGTCGCCGGGCACGTCTTCGATACGATAAGCGCGACCCTTGTAGTGATCCATGTCAGTCAGCAAATCGGTCCACACCGTGGTCCAGGTGCCGGTCGAAGATTCAGCCGCAACCGCAGCCGCGATTTCTTCACGATCCACGCCCGCTTGCGGGGTAATCTTGAAACAGGCCAGAATGTCGGTATCCAATACCTTGTATTCTGGTTCCCAGTATGTCTGCCGGTATTCCTTTACGCCGGCGTTATATTTCTTCACTGCCATGATTAAACTCCCTCTCAAAAAATGCGACGCGACGCGACGCGGTTAGAACGCCTACAACATGGAAAGCATCTTAGCCGCCGACAAACATAAGCACTACTCAATTATTTTGATAATTATGATAAGCTTGTGCTTATGTATCATTTTTCGAGCGGAAGACGATGTTACACCTTACTTTAAGACAATTGAAGGTATTTGAAGCCGCGGCCACGCAACTCAACTTCACGCTTGCGGCGAAGCAGCTCTACCTCTCGCAGCCCGCCGTGTCGATGCAGATCAAACAACTGGAGGACAGCGTCGGCTTGCCGCTGTTCGAGCAGATGGGCAAAAAGATCTTTCTGACCGAAGCAGGCCGTGAACTGTTTCATTACAGCCGCAACATCTCCCAGCAGCTCGCCGAGATGGAATCGGTGTTCGCGGAGATGAAAGGGCTGGGACAGGGCAAGCTCACGTTGTCGGTGGTCAACACCGCGAACTACTTCACCCCGCAATTGCTCGCGAAATTCTGCCAGCGCTATCCCGGCATCAACGTGAACCTGCAAGTCGCCAACCGCGACGCAGTGCTGCAGCAACTCGCCGACAACAGCACCGATTTGGCCATCATGGGGCAGCCGCCGGACAGCATGGACGTCAGCGCGGAATCGTTCCTCGACAACCCGCTGGTGGTGATCGCCGCGCCCGGCCATCCGCTCGCCAAACTCAAACGGGTCAAATTCGACCGGCTCGCGACGGAAACCTTTTTGTCGCGCGAATCCGGCTCAGGCACCCGCAGCGCAATGGAGCGGATCTTCGCCGAACACAGGATACAGCCGCACATCAGCATGGAGATGGAAACCAACGAAGCGATCAAGCAGGCGGTGCAGGCCGGCATGGGACTGGGCATATTGTCGCTGCACAGCATCGAACTGGAACTGGAGACCGGACGCCTCGCGATGCTCAACGTCGAGCACTTCCCGCTGCTGCGCCACTGGTTCGTCGTGCACCGCAGCAACAAGCGTTTGTCCGGCGCAGCACTGGCATTCAAGGACTTTTTGCTGACCGAAGCGAAAGGCATCACGACCGCGCGCTGAGCCTCCTGAAGCAACCCGCACACCAAACAACTATGCCCCGTTGCCAGGGTCTGGTGTCATGCCTGCTGCCTGATGGACAAGGGAGCAGTAGTGACTACGTAGAGGTTGGCATCCCGATGCAATCGGGATGCCAACCTGAATGAGCGCGCCGGTATCGCTATCCTTGATTCAGGAGGTCGTGGTTTTTCTGTACAACGCCGACTGCGCGTGCGCCTGCAAGCCTTCGCCGAACGCCAGCACTGCGGCGATGTCGCCAAGTTTTTGCGCGCCTTGCACGGAGACCTGGATCAGGCTGCTGCGTTTCTGGAAATCGTATACGCCCAGCGGCGAGGAAAAGCGCGCGGTACCGGAAGTCGGCAGCACATGGTTGGGCCCGGCGCAATAATCGCCGAGCGCTTCTGACGTGTAGCGGCCCATGAAGATCGCGCCGGCATGTTTCAGTTTGGGCAACCAGGCTTGCGGGTCTGCCACCGACAGTTCGAGATGCTCGGGTGCGATGCGGTTGCTGATCACGCAGGCTTCGTCCAGATCGGCGACATGGATCAGCGCACCGCGATTCTCCAGCGCGGTCTGGATGATGGCACGCCTCGGCATCTGCTCCAGCAGGCGGTCCGTGCTGCTCGCCACGGCTTCGATGAATTTTTTATCCGGCGACAACAGGATGGCCTGTGCCAGTTCGTCGTGTTCGGCCTGCGAGAACAGATCCATCGCGATCCAGTCCGGGTCGGTCTGCCCGTCGCAGATCACCAATATCTCGGACGGACCCGCGATCATGTCGATGCCGCACACGCCGAACACACGGCGTTTCGCCGCCGCGACATAGGCGTTGCCGGGACCGACGATCTTGTCCACCTTGGGAACGGTCGCGGTGCCATAAGCCAAGGCCGCCACTGCTTGCGCGCCGCCAATGGTGAACACGCGATCCACGCCGGCCAGATAAGCTGCCGCCAACACCAGCGGGTTTTTCACGCCATCCGGGGTCGGCACCACCATGATCAGCTCTGCAACACCGGCCACCTTGGCGGGCAGTGCGTTCATCAGCACCGAGGACGGATAAGCAGCCTTGCCGCCCGGCACGTAAAGGCCGACACGATCCAGCGGAGTCACTTGTTGGCCGAGCAGCGTGCCATCGTCGTCGGTATAGCTCCACGATGCCTGCACTTGTTTCTTGTGGTAAGCGGTCACGCGTTGCGCGGCCTGTTCCAGCGCGCTGCGCTGTCCAGCAGGCAGACCGTCAAAAGCCGCGCGCAGTTCGGCACGGGGCAATTCCAGCGCAGCTGCGCCGCTCACCTTGAGACGGTCGAAACGCTGCGTGTATTCCAGCACCGCCGCATCGCCGCGCTTGCGCACGTCCGCGAGTATGCCTGCCACGGTCGCTTCGAGCTTTTCGTCTGCGGTCTCTTCGTAGGCCAGCAGCCCATTCAACTTCGTATCGAAGTCGGATTGTCGTGTTGAGAGTCTATTGATATTCATTTGTCACCCATCCGGTTTGTCATTCCCGCCCTTCGACAGGCTCAGGATAAACTGACCTGCGGTCAAGCGGGAATCCAGTAATTTACATAGCGCCGCGCAGCGGACTGATTCCCATTACTGTCCCGCTGCGCGGGATTTATTTAATCAACTGGATTCCGGGTCAGGCCCGGAATGACGGAACCGTTATTTCTTTATCGCTTTGGCAAACGCATCCAGCATCGGCTGGATCGCGGCATGCTTCAATTTCAGCGCGGCCTGGTTCACCACCAGACGCGACGAGATATCCTCGATGTGTTCGACCGCCCTGAGATGGTTCGCCTTCAGCGTGTTGCCGCTGCTCACCAGGTCCACGATCGCGTCCGACAGCCCGACCAGCGGCGCCAGCTCCATTGAGCCATACAACTTGATCAGGTCCACGTGCACGCCCTTGGTGGCGAAGTGCTCGCGCGCGGTCTGCACGTATTTGGTCGCGACGCGCAGGCGCGCGCCCTGGCGCACCGCAGATTCATAATCGAAATCGTCGCGCACCGCGACCATCATCCTGCAGCGCGCGATGTTCAGGTCCAGCGGCTGATACAGCCCGGTGCCGCCGTGTTCGTTCAGCACGTCCTTGCCCGCCACGCCGATATCCGCCGCACCGTATTGCACATAGGTCGGCACATCGGAAGCGCGCACGATGATCAGGCGAACGTCGGCGCGATTGGTTGCCAGTATCAGCTTGCGCGATGACTCGGGGTCTTCCAGCGCGGTGATGCCTGCCGCGTTCAGCAACGGCAGGGTTTCTTCGAAGATGCGGCCCTTGGATAGTGCGATGGTAATCATGGTTTATCTTTCGTTTACCACCCTCTCCCCCAACCCCTCTCCCGCCAGCGGGAGAGGGTGGCGCGCTAGCGCCGGGAGAGGGTGCTTATTTAATGCGACGAATATTAGCACCCAGCGCCGACAGTTTCGCCTCGATGTGTTCATAGCCGCGATCCAGATGATAGATGCGATCCACGATGGTCTCACCTTGCGCTGCCAGACCGGCGATGACCAGGCATGCCGAAGCGCGCAGATCGGTTGCCATGATGGTCGCGCCTTCCAGCTGCGCGCAGCCCTTGATCACCGCGGTATTGCCTTCCACTTCGATCTGCGCGCCGAGGCGGCGCAGTTCCTGCACGTGCATGAAGCGGTTCTCGAAGATCGTCTCGATCACCATCGCGCTGCCCTCCGCGATGGTGTTCATCGCCATGAACTGTGCCTGCATGTCGGTGGGAAAAGCCGGGTAAGGCGCGGTGCGCACGTTCACGGCAAGCGGGCGTTTGTTCATCTTTAAATTGATGGTGCTGCCCGCCACATGTATCGCCGCACCGGCCTCCTGCAATTTCTCCAGCACGTTCTCGAGGATGTCGGCGCGCGCATCGGTCAGCGTGATGTTGCCGCCTGCTGCGGCCGCGGCGACCAGGAACGTGCCGCTCTCGATACGGTCCGGCATGATGCGATGGTTCGCGCCATGCAGACTTTTCACGCCGGTGATGCTGATGGTGTCGCTGCCCGCCCCTTCGATCTTCGCGCCCATCGCACTCAGGCAATGCGCCAGATCGACCACCTCCGGTTCACGCGCCGCGTTTTCCAGCACCGTCACGCCGTCCGCCAGCGTTGCCGCCATCATCAGGTTTTCGGTGCCGGTGACGCTGACCAGATCGAACAATATCCGCGTGCCCTTGAGGCGTTTGGCCTGGGCATGGATGTAGCCGTGCTCGATATGGATCTCCGCACCCATCGCCTGCAGGCCCTTGATGTGCAGATCCACCGGCCGCGATCCGATCGCGCAGCCGCCCGGCAGCGAGACACGCGCTTCGCCGAAGCGCGCCAGCAACGGCCCCAGCACCAGGATCGCGGCGCGCATGGTCTTGACCATGTCGTATGGAGCTTCAAGTTTGTCGATGCGCGCCGAGGACAACACCATCTGGCTTCCGCTCGCCTCGATCGCCACGCCCATCTGCTCAAGCAGCTTGCGCATCGTGGCGATGTCGTTCAGTTCAGGCACATTATCGAGTCGCAGCGGATCGCCGCTCAGCAGGCTGGCACACAGGATCGGCAGTGCCGCATTCTTGGCGCCGGAAATGCGCACCTCACCGTTGAGGCGGTAACCGCCCTGTATCGCCAGTTTTTGCATAAATTCAGTCGTTAGTGGGTAGTCGTTAGTCGTTAGTTGAATGCGGTTTAACTAACGACTAATGACTAACGTCTAACGACTGTCTTTCCACTCTTGCGGCGTATAAGTCTTCATCGACAGCGCGTGGATCTCTGCGCGCATCCGGTCGCCCAGCGTCTGATAGACCAGTTGGTGGCGTTGTACGCGGCTCTTGCCAACAAATGCCTC
>JBDTPM010000323.1:0-5808 GCA_039932695.1 Gallionella sp.
GTCAAGCTCGAAAAGTGGCCTACGCGGGTGAAGCCGGTCTATCAGTCGAAGAAAGAGTACAAGGAGCTCCTCGAAAACCAGGTTGCGGAACTGAGTGAGCAGCAACAACTTCAGTACGCATCCAACAGTTATGCGGTGCTGCTGATTCTCCAGGCGATGGACGCCGCCGGGAAGGACGGTGTCATCAGGCACGTGATGTCCGGCATCAATCCGCAAGGCTGCCAGGTGTTCAGCTTCAAACATCCGAGTGTCGCGGAACTGGATCACGATTTTTTATGGCGCACCACCCAGTGTCTGCCGGAACGCGGCCGTATCGGCATCTTCAACCGCTCCTATTACGAAGAAGTGCTGATCGTTCGCGTGCATCCGGAGATTTTGCAAGCCCAGGGTATTCCGGATGGATTGCTGAATGAGAAAACGATCTGGCAGGAGCGCTATCGCTCCATCGTGGACATGGAGAATCATCTTCACCGCAACGGCACGCGCATCATCAAGTTCTTCCTGCACCTTTCGGAAGAGGAGCAACGCAAGCGATTCCTCGAACGCATCGATGAGCCCGACAAGAACTGGAAGTTCAGCCTCTCGGATATCGAGGAGCGGAAATTCTGGAAACAGTATATGCAGGCCTATGAAGAATGCCTGAGTGCCACCAGTACGCGCGATGCGCCCTGGTATGTCGTACCTGCCGACGACAAGGAGAATGGGCGATTGATCATTTCCGAGATTGTTCTCGATACATTTAAATCACTCAAGTTGGCCTACCCGAAGGCCAGCTCGGAACATCAGCGGGAGTTGAAGTTGATACGCAAACAACTGGTGAAATAGAAGTGCGTGGATGAGCAGGTGTCTGTGAAAAAATCATTTCACAAAGATCGGCAAAATGCGGCTCAACATGCTCGATCAATATCGATGATCCGGGGACGCGTGAACAAGACGGACGTGTGCCGAGATTGGTGGTGGAGGTGATCAGGATCGAACTGACGGCCTTCTGATTGCGAACCAGACGCTCTCCCAACTGAGCTACACCCCCACTGCCGGCAAGATGCTAAACAGAAACCTGCTGTTTGGGAAGTGCCAGTCCGCTTGCGCGATAGAAGTCGTGCAAATCGCTCAGGTCATCGAACACCCCGGCTGCCCCGGCAAAATCCTGTTTGCGCGTGTAGTGGTTGATGGTCACAAAGGTTCTGATCCCTGCGGCAAGTGCAGAGCGCAGGCCGTTTTCTGAATCTTCCAGCGCGATGCAATCTTCGGGCGCGAGCTTGAGCTTGTCCAGCACCCAGAAATATATATCAGGCGCGGGCTTCTTGTGCGGCACGATGTCGCCGCAGCCGTTCGCGGCGAAATACCTTTCCCAATCTCTGCCCAGCCCGACTTCCAAAAGTGCGCTGACGTTTTCCGGCGTGGTCGTGGTCGCGATGGCGAGCTTGATACCAGCCGAATGTGCGTCCTGGATCAGCTGCTTGATGCCGGGACGCATCGGAATGTTTCCTTCGCGCAGCATCGCGGTGTAATGCGCGGTCTTCACCTTGTGCAGATGCTTGACGAACTCTTCAAAATCTTCGGGCTTGGTAAAGCCGGTCAAAAAACTCTCGATGAAGTATTTGATGCGCTCTTTGCCGCCGGTCACCTTGAACAGCTTGTCATACAGCGCGACGTCCCAGTTCCAGTCCAGACCGCATTCTGCAAAGGCTTTGTTGAATGATTTGCGATGGCCGTCTTCGGTATCGGCAAGCGTGCCGTCGACGTCGAATATTATGGCTTTGATAGTCATGTGGTCTGCTCAAAAAATCAATGTTCACGTAGGAGCCAGCTTGCTGGCGAAAATCACTATCGCCAGCAAGCTGGCTCCAACAAAAATCGGTTTAACGCATCCCCGGCAGCTTGCCTGCCATCCCGCGCATCATCTTCGCCATGCCGCCCTTGCTGAACATCTTCATCATTTTTTGCATTTGTTCGAACTGGTTGAGCAGCTGGTTGACGTGCATCACTTGCACGCCTGCGCCCATCGCGATGCGGCGTTTGCGCGAGGCTTTGATGAGTTCAGGCTTGCTGCGTTCGAGCGCTGTCATCGAGTTGATGATGCCCTCGGTACGGCTGATCGACTTGTCGTCGATCTTGGAGCCGGCCGCGGCCCGGGAGAGCTGTGCGGGCAACTTGTCCATCATTGCCGACATGCCGCCCATCTTGCGCATCTGCACGATCTGCATCTTGAAATCGTTGAGATCGAAATCCTTGCCGCTTTTGACTTTTTTGGCGAGTTTTTCGGCTTCAGTGTGATCGACTTCGCGCTGTGCCTCTTCGATCAGCGACAGCACATCGCCCATGCCGAGCACGCGCGAGGCCATGCGTTCCGGGTGGAAGGCTTCAAGGCCGTTGGGTTTTTCGCTCACACCGACGAACTTGATCGGCTTGCCGGTGATCTGCCGCACCGAAAGGGCCGCACCGCCGCGCGCATCGCCGTCCAGCTTGGTGAGTATGATGCCGGTCAACGGCAGCGCATCACCGAATGCCTTCGCGGTGTTCACCGCGTCCTGGCCGGTCATCGCGTCCACCACGAACAGCGTCTCGATCGGCTTGAGTGCGGCGTGCAGCTGCTTGATCTCCGCCATCATCGCTTCGTCTATGGCCAGTCGTCCGGCGGTATCGACGATCAGTACGTCGTGGTAATGCTTGCGTGCATAGTCCAGCGCGGCCAGCCCGATGTCCTGTGGCTTCTGGCTGATATCCGAGGCGAAGAAGTCGATCCCGAGTTGTTGTGCCAGTACGCGCAATTGCTCGATCGCGGCGGGCCGATACACGTCGCAGCTGACCAGCAATACCTTTTTCTTCTGTTGCTCGCGCAATAGTTTGGCAAGCTTGCCGCTGGTGGTGGTCTTGCCTGCGCCCTGCAAGCCGGTCATCAGTATCACTGCGGGCGGGGTGGTGGTGAGATTGAGCGCGTCGTTGTGCTCACCCATCAATATGGTGAGTTCGCGATGCACCACACCGATCAGAGCCTGGCCGGGGTTCAGATTGCCGATGACTTCCTGCCCGAGCGCAGCCTGCTTGACCTGGGCGATGAATTCCTTGACGACGGGCAGCGCGACGTCGGCTTCAAGCAGCGCCATGCGCACTTCGCGCAACGCATCCTGGATGTTGCTTTCCGTAAGGCGCGCTTGGCCGCGCAAGTTCTTGATGACGCCGGAAAGGCGTTGCGTGAGATTGTCCAACATGAGAGTTTTGCAGCAGTTTGGTGTAGAATCGTTACAGTCTAAAACATCCTGACAAAAAATGCATAACGTTATCCTCTCTCTGTTTACCTTCGCTGCTTACACCGTGCTGGCTGTCTATTTTTGGCGGGCGAACGCTCGCGGCCTGGGTGATGTGTCAAGTCGCGGAGTGGCAGGCCATCTGGTGCTGATCCCGCTGGCTTTGCATGGCTATCTGCTCGCGTTGGACGTGTTTGCCGGTGGCGGATTCAACCTGAGCACGACCAATGCGCTGTCAATGATCATCTGGCTGACATTGATGGTGTACTGGATAGCGCGATTCTTTTACCCTATCGGCGGATTGCAGGCACTGGTATTGCCATTGGCGGCGATCATCGTGCTGTTGCCCGAGTTTTTCCCGACCGCGCATCAATTGGAAAACACCGGTTTGTTCGCTTTCAAGGCGCACATCGCCGCCGCGATGCTGGCCTACAGCCTGTTCACGATTGCGACTCTCCACGCGGTGCTGATCTCGCAAGTGGAAAATCGTCTGCATCACGCGATGATGCCGCGCGTGCTGCAAAGTCTGCCCCCACTGATGATCATGGAGACTTTGCTGTTCCGGATGATAGGCATCGGTTTTGTGTTGCTGACGCTGACGCTGGCATCCGGCGTGGTGTTTTCCGAACAGATATTCGGCAAGGTCTGGCAGTTCAATCACAAGGTGCTGTTCAGCTTCATTTCCTGGGGGGTATTCGCCGTGCTGCTGTGGGGACATCATTTTTATGGCTGGCGCGGGCGCATCGCGGTGCGCTGGACAGTGAGCGGCTTCGTGTTCCTGTTGCTGGCCTATCTGGGCAGCAAGTTCGTGCTGGAAGTGTTGTTGCAAAGATAAGGCGGCCCTGTAAAAAACCCTTTGGTAGACTACGGCTTGCGTGAAGTGCATGAAATGTCGTAGAATCCGCGCCCTTTCGCTGGACTAATTAAAGGTTTCATATGGTAATCATTCGTCTTTCCCGTGGCGGCTCCAAGAACCGTCCGTATTTTAACGTGGTGGTAGCGGATTCGCGCAATCGTCGCGATGGCCGTTTCATCGAACGCATCGGCTTTTACAACCCGCTCGCAGCGGAAGGTCAGGAAGCGCTGCGTTTGGAACTGGAACGCGTGGGCCATTGGCAAAGCAAGGGCGCGCAATTGAGCGACACCGTTGCCAAGCTGGTCAAGCGTGCCGGTGCAACAGTTGCCGCCTGACGCTTAGGGGGCATCTAAAAATCCAGATTTCATCTCAACTGCTGCGTTGCGATGAAATCTGGATTTTTAGAGCCCCCGTCGGATTCCATGGTGATCATGGGGCGCATCGCAGCAGCGCACGGGATACGCGGTTGGGTCAAGATCCAGCCGTACACCGAGCACCTTGATAGTCTGCTGGATTACAGGTCGTGGTGGATAGGTCATGAGCATGGTCCGTGGCGCGAGGTGGAAGTCCAGCAGAGTGAGGTGCACAACAAGACCCTTGCCGCACAACTACCCGACTGCCCGGATCGAAGCGCGGCTGAAAAGCTGAAAGGTCTGCTGATCGCGGTACCGCGCAGCAGCCTGCCGCAGCAGGGCGAAGACGAATACTACTGGTCGGATCTGGTCGGGCTAGCGGTGGTGAATGAAGCGGGTGTGCAACTGGGAACGGTATCGAAGCTGCTTGAATCAGGCGCGAATCAAGTGCTGAGCGTGACCCCGGTGTCGAGCAAGACCGGCAAAAGCGGCGAAATCCTGATCCCTTTCGTGGCTACCGCGATCAAGCAGGTGGATCTGAAGAACAAATGTATCAGGGTTGATTGGGCGGCGGACTACTGATAATGATTTTTGATGTAATCACCTTGTTTCCACAAATGTTCGACGCGCTGACCGAATATGGCATCACGCGGCGCGCGGCAGAGCAAGGCAGTTATGTTTTAAAGACGTGGAATCCACGGGATTTCACCACGGACAATTACCGCACCATCGACGATCGCCCTTATGGCGGCGGTCCCGGGATGGTGATGCTGGCAGAGCCGCTGGTGGCCGCGATAACAGCGGCCAAGCAGAGACAGGCGGCCAGTGGGGTGAAGAAGAGCCGGGTGGTGTATCTGTCGCCGCAAGGTCGATTGTTGACCCACTCTGTTGTAAAAGAGCTGGTGGCGCAAGCAGATGAAGGTTTGATCCTGTTGGCGGGACGTTACGAAGGCATAGATGAGCGCCTGATCCGCCAGTATGTGGATGTAGAGATCTCCGTCGGCGACTATGTGTTGTCCGGTGGCGAGTTGGCGGCGATGGTGTTGGTGGATAGTCTGGTGCGTCAGTTGCCCGGTGTGTTGGGTGATGCCGAATCAGCCGAGCAGGATTCCTTCGTGCAGGGCCTGCTGGATTGCCCGCACTATACCCGCCCCGAAGTGTTTAATGGTGAAGCCGTGCCCCCGGTGTTGTTGTCCGGCAATCATGCGGACATACAGCGCTGGCGGCTTCAACAGTCGTTGGGCAGGACGTGGTTGCGCAGGCCGGATCTGTTGGCCAGGCGTGATCTGACAAAAGAGGAGTCTGGGCTTCTGGCAGCGTTCCAGAAGGAACAAGTCTCGAATAATAAGGA
>JBDTPM010000324.1:0-4689 GCA_039932695.1 Gallionella sp.
GCACTCGGGGCGAACGGGAAATGTATCGAACCACAGTTTTGGATTTAATCAGCGT
The DNA here is from genome assembly GCA_039932695.1 of Gallionella sp. Lineage (GTDB taxonomy): Bacteria > Pseudomonadota > Gammaproteobacteria > Burkholderiales > Gallionellaceae > Gallionella. The sequence continues at coordinate 56 of JBDTPM010000324.1, forward strand.
CTCCTTAATGGACATTAAGCCATGCTTATTGCATACAATGCGCAACTGTCCGATTCGCGGACATTTCGGCGATCACTTTATTTCCTGCGGAGAGCTGCATGAGCGGACCGTTCCAACTGCTGAAGACGCGCCGCTTCCTGCCCATTTTTGTAACCCAGTTTCTCGGCGCGTTCAACGACAATCTGTTCAAGAACGCGCTGGTGGTCCTGCTCACTTATCAAGCCGCGAGCTGGACGACACTAAAACCCGAAGTGCTCGCGAATCTGGCGGCGGGGATCTTCATCCTGCCGTTCTTTGTGTTTTCCGCGACTGCCGGACAACTGGCGGACAAATATGACAAGGCGCGACTCGCCCGTCTGGTCAAGCTGCTGGAGATAGTCATCATGCTGTTTGCAGGCGTGGGCTTTGCGATGCACAGCCTGGCGTTCCTGATGTTCGCGCTGTTCCTGTTCGGGATGCACTCGACGCTGTTCGGGCCGGTCAAATACGCGATACTGCCGCAACACCTCAAAGAGCAGGAATTGGTTGGGGGCAATGCGCTGGTGGAAGCGGGCACCTTCGTCGCGATCCTGATCGGCACGCTGGCCGGCGCCTTGTTGGCGGGATCGTCACAGGGCGGGCTGTGGATCACGGTCGGTGGACTGCTGGTCGCAGTAGCGGGCTATCTGGCCAGTCGCGGCATCCCTGCGGCTCCGGCACCGGAACCGCAACTGCGCATCAATCCAAATCCATTCGACGAAACCCTGCGCAACATCGCTTACGCACGCGAGGATCGTACCGTGTTCCTGGCTATACTCGCCATCTCCTGGTTCTGGCTTTATGGCGCATTATTGCTCGCGCAATTTCCGGCGTATACCAGGAACGTGCTGGGCGGTACGGAAACTGCAGTCACACTGTTACTGATGACCTTTACGATAGGCATCGGCGTCGGCTCCATCCTGTGTGCAAGATTGTCGGGCAAGATCGTTGATTTGGGGCTGGTGCCGTTCGGCGCCATCGGACTCACTGTGTTCGGGCTCGATCTACTATGGGCCTCGCCCGGGCTACCTCCGGGCCGCGAACTGCTGCCGGCGCTCGCGCTGCTGTCCGTGCCCGGCATGTGGCGGGTATTGATGGACTTGTGCGCGCTGGGAATGTTTGGCGGATTCTTCATCGTGCCGTTGTACGCGTTGATCCAGCTGCGCAGCAACACAGCCTACCGTGCAAGGATCATCGCCGGCAACAACATCCTGAATGCCTTGTTCATGGTAGCGGGCGCACTGGTTGCGGCGGCATTGCTCGGAGCGGGACTCTCCATTCCGGCATTGTTCGCTTTGGCCGCGGTGTGCAATGCGGTCTTCGCGATCCATATCTTCACGCAGGTGCCGGAATTTTTGCTGCGCTTCAAGGCGCGGCTGACGGAATGAATACCGGCATCGAAGTGCGGCCGGGATAGAGGGTTATCTTGCACTGCACACATGGCGCATCAGGAGTATCCTGTGACCGGTCAGCGTTGTATTGAGCGCGCGGGGGTGTGTTGCTATACTGCCGGCGAAAATCACGCACAAGAAAATAGCGATTCGGGAGAATGAGATGCAGAACTTGGAACAAGCGCGCTTCAACATGATAGAACAACAGATACGCCCGTGCGATGTGCTGGAGGGCCGTATCCTGGAATTGCTCAAACACGTGCGCCGCGAACACTTCGTGCCCAAGGGCATGAGGGGGCTGGCATTCGCCGATATGGAGATCCCGCTAGGCCATGGGGCATACATGTGGCAGCCCAAGCTGGAAGCGCGCACCGTGCAGGAATTGCATCTCACCCGCAACGACCAGGTGCTGGAAGTGGGCACCGGCAGCGGCTATCTGACCGCGCTGCTGTCTGCACTGGCGGGACATGTCACCACGGTAGAGATCGTGCCGGAGTTGAGCGCAACAGCCAGCAAGAATCTGGCAGCAACGCGGCACGACAACATCACCTTCGAAATAGGCGATGCGTCGCACGGCTGGGGCAATGGCGCAAGCTATGATGTCATCGTGCTGACCGGATCGACTCCGGTATTGCCTGCGGCGTTTCAGAACAGCCTGAAAGTGGGCGGCCGCCTGTTCGCGATCGTCGGTGATGCGCCGGCGATGGAAGCGAAGTTGATCACCCGCGTCGCGCCTGATACCTATCAGACCGTCAACATCATGGAAACCTGTGTTGCGCCGCTGCAGAACGCACAACAGCCGAAGCGGTTCGTGTTCTGAACACACAGGCCGGGATTGCACAACCGTGTGGTAATGTGTAGTATTAGCATAATCTAATATACAATTTGTGCAAAATCCAATGAATAAAACTCCGTCAAGACTGCTTCTGGCGATACTGCTAAGTGCGGGCAACTGGGCGCAGGCTGCCGATCTGCTGGATACATTCCGCGCAGCGCAGGCCAACGACCCGATCTTCGCCGCCGCACGAGCCTCGCGAAATGCCGGCATTGAAAAATTGCCGCAAGGCCGTTCCACATTGATGCCCTCCGTCAATCTCAGCGCGAACAGCACGCTCAACGATCAAACCACGGTGTATCAGGCACCATCGCCCTTTGCGGCTGCGAGCGGAAATTATCGCTACAACAGTCACGGCTATGGTGTGAATCTGGTGCAGCCGTTGTTCCGCCAGCAAAACTGGCTGGCCTATACCGAGTCGGAATTGCAGGCTGCGCAAGCCGAGGCGCAATTCAGGATCGCCGAACAGGATCTGGTGCTGCGCGTCGCGCAAGCCTATTTCGACGTGCTGATCGCGCAGGACACTGTGCAGCTTGCGGAGTCGCAAAAGACCGCCATCTCCGAACAACTGGAACAGGCAAAACGCAACTTCGATGTGGGCAGCGCGACGATCACCGACACCCTCGAGGCTCAAGCGCGATACGACCTGACCGGCGCGCAGCAGATCGCGGTGCAAAACGATCTGGAGATCAAGCGCCGTGGGTTGCAGCAACTGATCAATGCGATCCCGCAGGACCTCAAGCCGTTGGGCAAGGAATTCAAACTGGAAGCACCGCAACCCGCCGACATGGAAAAATGGGTGGATGATGCGCAGTTGAACAGCCCGCAACTCGCCGTCGCCCGGGCTGCTGCCGAGCTGGCGGATAAAGAAGTGGCGCGTAATCGCGGCGGGCATTATCCGACGCTGGATCTGGTCGCGAACTACACAAAGAACTATGCCAACGGCGGCATCGGGGCGAACGACAGCACCAACAAGAGCGTGGCTGTGCAACTGAACATGCCGCTGTTCCAGGGCGGCGCGGTGAATTCCAGATGGCGCGAAGCGGAAGCCAATCGTGAGCGCAGCAAGCAGGAACTGGAAAACGCCAAGCGCAACGTCGCGACGCAAACCCGCCAGGCCTATCTCGGCGTGGCCAGCGGCATGGCACAGGTACAGGCATTGCAACAAGCGCTGGCCTCCAGTGAGAATGTGCTGCAAGCCAGCAAACTCGGCCAGGAAGTCGGGGTGCGCACCAACCTCGATGTGTTGAACGCACAGCAACAACTCTACGCGACCCGGCGCGACCTGTACCAATCCAAGTACAACTATTTCGTCAGCCAGTTGCGCCTGAAAGCGGCAGTAGGTGCGCTCGGAGAAGAGGACCTGAGCAAGGTCAATCTGGCGCTGCATTAAGAATGAGCAAACCTCTAGACTTGCTGCTCAAGAAAACTCTGGAACAATTTCCGCAGATTTCCCTGGCAATGGTGTTTGGCTCTGCGGCATCGGGCAGCCAGCAGCCGAACAGCGATCTGGACATTGCAATCGCGGCAGATAGGCCGCTGACAGCCAACGAAAAGATCGAGATCATCGGTGTGCTGGCCGAGCGCACCGGGAGGCCAATCGATCTGGTTGATCTGAGCGTGGTGGCTGAGCCTTTGCTTGGCCAAGTGGTTCGGCATGGCAGAAGGATACTGGGGAGCGACACCTTATATGGTGAATTGATATACCGGCACCTGCTCGAACAGGCTGACTTCATGCCGTACCGTACCAGATTGCTTGCTGAAAGGCGGTTAGCATGGATCGGGAAGTAGTCGAAATTTTCCAGCGGGGACGTGTCTGGTAAAACACAGTGCGAAACTTTCGCCCTGCTAGCAGGGTAGAGAGGGAGAACTATCATGACTGGCTCGAAAACGACTTTGAACAATCGTAAAGCGATATTGAATGCGGTCAAAATTCCGCCTGCGCATGGTGACTACGAGTGGGATGGCAAGGATGAAGCTGATCGTCCTTTGACTCGTGAGGAATTGCAGGCCGGGATTGCAGAGTATCGCCGTGGGCGAGGCCGCCCTGCGGGTAGTGGCAAGAAAGAACAAGTCGCCATTCGTTTTGATTCGGACGTGCTGGCAGCTTTGCGAGAATCAGGCAAGGGGTGGCAGACTCGTGTAAACGATGTGATGAGAGAGTGGCTGAAAAGTCACCGGTCGACCTAACGCATTTTCCGCAGCTGCTGCGATTGAATATATTTCGGAAAAAAGTCCCCTCATAGCGAAAGCCACAATCTGGATAGAACCCAGCCCGTTCGCACCCTTCGCGCTTGACAGCTCCCGGCCAAGCCTGTTGTAATGCGCGTTCATCCATTGAACGCACTCCTCATGTTCGACGACAACACCAGCTACGGCTTGCTCAAGAC
>JBDTPM010000325.1:0-9343 GCA_039932695.1 Gallionella sp.
CCAGAATGTCGATGTCGTCTTCAATAATTGTCTTGTAGCTCATTAGTAGTAAACTCCTTCTTTAAATTCTAAGCCGGCATCCTTGAGTGTGCGCAAGCCGCCATCATCCATACGGATATCTTTCGGCTCAAAACACAATAGCTCACCGTCGCGCATTTCCTTGCTTGGAGCAGGCATCTCAGCAAGTTTTGGAATCGCCGTGCCCCAGGGCTTAGTTGTGATAGGCGCTAACAGCTCCATATCTTTTTTACCGTTGCGGAACTTGATGCGCCAGGCAATGGTGCCTTTTTCCTCATCACGATGGACTCGTACCGAGGAACCCAGTGGAGCAAAATCCGCATAGCCACGCACATCAATTGCGTGGTGAGGGCAAGCTTTTACACAGGAATAACATTCCCAACACATGTTAGGTTCAATGTTGTAAGCACGACGAAGGGTTTTATCGATGTGCATGATGTCAGATGGGCAGATATCAACGCACTGTCCACAACCGTCACAACGAGTCATATATACAAAAGTTGGCATAGTATTCTCCCTTTACTTAAGCAATAGTTAAATTAGTGTTAGTAGTGGTTTGCTGACTCACGCCTGATACCGTGGCCCATGTATTCTGGCTTGTCGCCCATATATTGCGGGATATCCGGAAATCTTTTCTGTACTTCAGGATCCGACAAATCATACTCAAGAGGCAAATTCTCTCTTGAACCATCGGCGATGGTAACTTTTTTCTGGAAAGCTGCGGCAGGCTTAAAGAACATATGCGCGAACTTGGACCACAGTACGCCGCCAAAAAGAACCGTGCTTGAGAGGATGAACAAGGCAAAGAATATGCTTAATCCACCGCCAGAAAAGGACCAGATTAATGCGAATGTTGAGGTAGCAAGAAGCGAGAGAATAAACAAATCCGCACGTTCAAAGCGGAACCAGGGAAGGCCTTCTGCAGACACATCAACCCGGATAAAAAACCAGAACCAAGATCCACCAACAGCCAACATCAGTGCGCCGATATGCCATAGCTGTGGCAGGAAGGCAGGTGTGGGCGTTGCCGGCGTGGGATAGCCAAAAATCATAATGGCGGTAGTCGCCACAAATATAATGAAGCCATACATGGTCAACAGATGGGAAAGCCTGCGTCTTGTATTTTTGAATTCGCCAGAAGTTAATACTTCGTTCACCAGCACTGTAACGGCAATCGATGCTTTTTCTCCAGCACCCACTGACCGTTTTGCGCTCTTCTTCGCTTTTTTCGCATTTTCGAAAAAGTACTGCGCGCTTTTCTTATGCATCATGTCAAGTATTGTCCCGCCTATGACCAGCAGGACCATCAAGACGATATACCCCTGCATAATTGCGGGCGATATAAATTCCGGAAGCTCGGAAAAGGGGTTGCTCGTGAACATTAGGTTCTCCTCAAAAATTTTAGACGCAAGATTATCCTTAAAATCGGTTGGCCGTCGAGTATAGAATAAGTTACCCCCACAAAAATTCTTCACCCTACGAACCTACCACCATTACTTTATTTAATCAGCCCGAACAAAAATTGGCAAAAATGGGGGTCAAAGAAAAGCGTCCCCTCTCCCCACGTGGGAGGTTAGGGAGAGGGGGGTGGTTGATTCGTCACCCTCTTCCCAGCCCTCCCCCATCAAGGGGAGGGGTATCTTTTAGCGTCCCGAATGCCCCACCAGTTTCACTTCCACTTTTTCACTTTCTTGCAGACTTGCGTAATAGGCTCGCAAAATTTCCAGCACTTCGGGGCGGCTGAATTCAGCTGGAACATCAGCACCTTCGGATAACCATTTGCGCAGCTTGGTGCCGGAAACCAGCAAACGATCCGCTTCACCATGCGGGCAGGTGCGCGCCGAGGCCATGCCCCCGCACTTGTAGCACCAGAAAGTCCAATCTATCTTGAGCGGCTGTGTTTCCAGCGAACCCTTCGGAATCTCGTCGAAGATGTGATGCGCATCGAACGGGCCGTAGTAGTTGCCGACTCCGGCGTGGTCGCGTCCGACGATCAGATGCGAGCAGCCGTAGTTCTGGCGGAACAGCGCGTGCAGCAGCGCTTCGCGCGGACCTGCGTAACGCATGTCGAGCGGGTAGCCGGCCTGCACCACCGTTTTCTTGACGAAATATTTGTCTATCAATACCGATATCGCTTCGGAACGCACATCCGCGGGAATATCGCCGGGCTTGAGGTGACCGAGCAGCGAGTGGACCAACACACCGTCGCAGGTTTCAATGGCGATCTTGGCCAGATACTCGTGCGAGCGGTGCATCGGGTTGCGCGTCTGGAATGCGGCGACTTTCGACCAGCCGTAGGATTTGAACAGTTCGCGCGTCTGGGCCGGCGTCATGAACAAGTCGCCGTACTTCTCCGGGAAATCGCTCTGCGAGAGCACCTTGACCGGGCCCGCAAGGTTGATGTCACTTTGTTCCATCACCATTTTCACGCCGGGGTGCTCGGGATCGGTGGTCTTGAATACCATCGCGCATTCGTGCGCCTTGTCGATGGTGTATTTCTCGGTGACATTCATCGTGGCGAGGATCTCGCCGTTGTCCGGATCGACCAGCGCGACATCGGCGCCCGTCTTGAGCGGATCGGCGGTGGCTTTGTCGGTGGAAAGCGTGATGGGTATCGGCCAGAACAGACCGTTGGACATCTTCATGCCGTCGCACACGCCTTCCCAGTCCGCGCGGGTCATGAATCCGTCGAGCGGGGTGAAGCCGCCGATGCCGAGCATGATGAGGTCGCCCTTTTCACGCGAACTGACTCTGATCTTCGGCAATGAACGCGCACGTTGAGATTCGTCCGCGAGCGCTCTTCCTTCGAGCAACAGCGGATTAAGATCGCGCCCGCCGTGCGGCCTTACCAGTGCCATGTTAATCTCCCATTTGCCACCGCCAAATTATTCACGAGACTTGGCACTGTGTGAACTCCGAAATCGGTAATAATGAATCTTGTGTACATGATGCAATGCTAAGACTTTCGACGCAAAGGCACGATAACCCTTACGGGCTATAAGGCAATAGCTCATCACGGCTATGGATGGTGGGGTTGTCGGTTGCTCATACTGTCGCCCCTGTCGAGGATGAGCTTTAAAGGTTACCTTCAGTTTCGCCAGAGTGACATTAACCAAGATTGTCCATTAGGATTTTTCTTCGTAGGAGCCAGCTTGCTGGCGAAAATGTTCGTGATAATCGCGAGCAAGCTCGCTCCTACAATGCACAACCTGCCTAATGAACAATCCGGAATTAAATAACTAATAGGTCGTTGATGAAAACACATAATTTTGGCGACTCGCAGAGCACGATAACCCCACTGCATGATCCGCTGGCATCGCCCGCGCCGGATGCCAAGAACGAAGTTCGCAGCACGACCTGTTATATGTGCGCGTGCCGCTGCGGGATACGTGTTCATCTGCGCGATGGCGAGGTGCGTTACATCGATGGCAACCCGAATCATCCGCTCAATAATGGCGTGATCTGCGCCAAGGGCAGTTCCGGCATCATGAAGCAGTATTCTCCCGCGCGGCTGACCAAGCCGCTGCGACGCAAGCCCGGGACAGATCGAGGTGCCGGAGAATTCGAGGAGATCAGTTGGGACGAGACCTTCGATATTCTCGCCGAGCGGCTGGGAAAGATACGCTCCACCGATCCGAAGAAATTCGCGCTGTTCACGGGACGCGACCAGATGCAGGCACTGACCGGATTGTTCGCGCGCCAGTTCGGCACACCCAACTACGCGGCGCATGGCGGGTTCTGCTCGGTGAACATGGCGGCGGGAATGATCTATACCATCGGCGGCTCGTTCTGGGAATTCGGCGGGCCGGATCTGGAGCGTGCCAAACTGTTCATCATGATCGGCACGGCGGAAGACCATCACTCCAATCCGATGAAGATCGCGATCTCGAAATTCAAGCGCGATGGTGGCCGCTTCATTTCCATCAACCCGATACGCACCGGTTACTCTGCGATCGCCGACGAATGGGTGGGTATCCGTCCCGGTACCGACGGGGCGCTGTTGCTCGCACTGATCCACGAGATCATCGCGCTCGGCCTGTATGACCGCGATTTTCTGGTGCGCTACACCAACTCCGGTCAACTGGTGAATCTCGACGATGCCCATGATGAATTCGGCATGTTCGTGCGCACCGAGGTTCCGAAAGAGGAGGGCTGTTACGACCCGCAGAACAAATTGTGGTGGGATCGCAACAGCAACAAGCCGGTGGTCACGCACACCGATGGCGCCGATCCATATTTGTTCGGCGAATTCAAATTGTCCGATGGTACTCCTGTAAAACCGGCGTTCCAGTTGTTGCAGGAACGGGTAAAGGATTACACACCGGAATGGGCAAGCCAGATCACCGGCATCCCGGTCGAGACCATCCGACGTCTGGCCTATGAGATGGGCATCACCGCGCGTGACGAGACCATCGAACTACCGATCGCATGGACCGACTCATGGGGCAAGGAGCATGAGAGTATCACCGGCAATCCGGTGGCTTTCCATGCGATGCGGGGTCTGGCGGCGCATTCCAACGGCTTCCAGACGATACGCTCGCTGGCGATACTGATGACGCTGCTCGGTACCATCGATCGTCCCGGCGGCTTCCGCCACAAGACACCGTTCCCGCGTCCTATCCCTCCCTGCGCACGTACACCGAACACGCCGCTGGCAGTGAAACCGAACATGCCATTGGACGGCATGGCGCTCGGCTGGCCATCCGATCCGGACGATCTGTTCATCCACGAGGACGGCACGCCGGTGCGCATCGACAAGGCATTCTCGTGGGAATATCCGCTGTCGGTGCATGGCATGATGCATAACGTCATCACCAATGCATGGCGCGGCGACCCGTACAAGATAGACACCCTGCTATTTTTCATGGCCAACATGGGCTGGAACTCGACGATGAATACCGTCGAAGTCAGAAAGATGCTCAACGACAAGGAAGAGAACGGCGAGTACAAGATTCCGTTCATCGTGGTTTGCGATGCGTTCCATTCCGAAACGACTGCCTACGCGGATCTGATCTTGCCTGACACGACTTATCTGGAGCGTCATGATGTGATGTCGATGCTGGACCGGCCGATCTCCGAGTTTGACGGTCCGGTGGATGCGGTGCGCATCCCGGTGCTGCCGCCGACAGGTAAATGCAAGCCTTTCCAGGAGGTGCTGATCGAACTGGGCTCACGTCTGAAGCTGCCTGCCTTCGTCACCAGAGAAGGCACGCGCAAATACCGCGACTATCCCGATTTCATCGTGAACTATGAGACCGAACCCGGTTCCGGCATCGGTTTTCTGGCAGGCTGGCGCGGCAAGGGCGGCGAGAAATCCCTGCTCGGCGAACCCAATCCGAACCAGTGGGAGATGTATGAAAAAAATAACTGCGTGTTCCATTACGAGCTGCCGCGCTCCTACCAGTACATGCGCAACTGGAACAAGGGCTACCTCGAATGGTCGCAGCGCAACCGCATCACGCGCTACGGCGAGCCTATCCTGATCCACTTGTATTCCGAAGTGTTGCAGAAATTCCGCCTTGCCGCACAGGGCCGGGGCATCACGCGAAAACCACCGGCGCATCTGGCCAAGCGCATCGAAACCTATTTCGATCCGCTGCCATTTTTCTATGAGCCGCTCGAAACCCAGTCCAGCGACAAGCACAAGTATCCGCTTGCGGCAGTGACCCAACGGCCGATGGCCATGTACCATTCCTGGGATTCGCAAAATGCCTGGTTGCGCCAGATCCATGCGCACAACTTTCTGTTCGTGAATCCGCTCGCCGCACAGGAAGCGGGTATTGCCGACGGCGGCTGGATGTGGGTGGAATCGCAATGGGGCAAGGTGCGCTGCATGTGCCGTTATTCCGAGGCGGTCGAGCCGGGCACGGTGTGGACCTGGAACGCGATCGGCAAGGCGGCGGGTGCGTGGAATCTTTCTCCCGACGCGAACGAATCGCAGAAAGGATTTCTGCTCAATCACCTGATCTCCGAGGAGCTTCCTGCTAATTCTGATGGATCGCGCTATTCCAATTCCGACCCGATCACCGGACAGGCTGCCTGGTATGACGTGCGGGTGCGGATCTATCCGGCGGGAGCCGATGAACCTGAGCAGACATCGCCGCAGTTCGAATCCATGAAGAAGTATCCTGGTATGAAAGAGCATCCAGGATGGCTGACGTATTTTGGAGGCAAGCAGAAAGGCAGTGCGAAATGACACAGCCAGGATGCATTAACCCAGATTCGAGAGTGCATTGTAGGAGCGAGCTTGCTCGCGATTATCATTTTCGCCAGCAAGCTGGCTCCTACGAAGGAGAAATCTCTATTGGACAATTTTTGGAATAAATTGAATAACACGCTATGACCCAGCTCGCCCTTGTCATTGACTTAAACGTATGCGTGGGTTGTCATGCCTGCGTGACCAGTTGCAAGGAATGGAACACTTCCGGATCGGCCGGCCCGTTGTACGACGAAAACCCTTATGGCGCCGATCCGACCGGCACGTTCTTCAACCGTGTGCAGACGTTCGAGGTCGGACAATATCCCAACACCGAGACTGTGCATTTTCCGAAATCCTGTCTGCATTGCGAGGATCCTCCGTGCGTGCCGGTGTGTCCGACCGGTGCTTCCTACAAGCGCAAGCAGGATGGCATCGTTTTGGTGGATTACGACAAATGCATAGGCTGCAAATATTGCTCATGGGCCTGTCCTTACGGTGCGCGCGAGATAGACGAAAAGCAGAAGGTGATGAAGAAATGCACGCTGTGCGTGGACCGCATCTACGACACGACACTGCCCGAGTCTGACCGCAAACCGGCGTGCGTGATGGCCTGCCCGACCAGCGCGCGGTTGTTCGGGGATATACATGATGCCGAATCGACGGTGTCCAAGGCGATCCGCGAAAGCGCGGGTTATGCGCTGATGCCGGAATGGGGCACCCATCCGGCCAACCATTATCTGCCGCGGCGCAAGACCAATCTCAAGATACACGAGGACGAACTCGAGCGTGTCGATAATCCGCTCAAGGTCGATGGCAAGCTCCCCAAACCGAAGAAGAGCGATCCGTCGCTGGACGATGTCACCTCCTGGTAATCATAAAAATATCCATGAATCCGGCACTCTCAGTCATTTTCCTTACCACCTTGATCGGCGTTGGCCAGGGTCTGTTTTTGGCGCTGTTCACCCAGCAGTCTTACGCGCTGTTTGATTTGCTGCCGCGTCAGGATGCACGCTTCTATGCCTGGGGTAGCCTGCTGGCGTTGTTATTCACGATGGCAGGATTGATCGCATCATTCTTCCATTTGGGCCGCCCGGAGCGAGCCTGGCGCTCGGCGACCCAGTGGCGCACCTCGTGGCTTTCCCGCGAGGTCATCGTGCTGCCCGCGTTCATGGGGGTATTGTTTCTCTATGGAATAGCACATTTGAGCGGATACGATCCGGTCCTGTTGACGCTGACCAGCGGACTGAGCATCAATGCGACGATCGTATTGGGCGGTATAGGCACGATACTGGCCTTCGCGCTGTTCGTGAGTACCGGCATGATCTACGCTTGTTTACGTTTTTTGCAGGAATGGCATTCCCCGCTGACCGTGATCAACTTCATTCTGCTCGGCAGTGCATCCGGCTTCACGCTGGCAACGTTGTATGCCGCAGCGTTTGCGCCCTCGCAGACCGGCTTCCTCGGCGGCTGGGCGCTCATCATCACCTTGCTGGGAGCACTGGGTCGCGGCACGTCGCTATGGCGCAACGCACGTCTTAAACAGAAATCGACACTGCAGACGGCGATCGGCATCAAGCATCCGCGCATCGTGCAGACGGCGCAGGGCGCGATGGGTGGGTCATTCAATACGCGGGAATTCTTTCATGGCAAGAGCGTGAAGTTTTTCAACGGGATGAAAGTGGCTTTTCTGCTGTTGGCCTTCGTCGTTCCGGTGTTGCTGTTGACCGTTAATCTGAGCTATCCGTCCCTATTGTTTCTGGTGGTTGCATTTGTCGCGCAATATACCGGCTTGCTGGCGGAGCGCTGGTATTTCTTCGCCGAAGCGAGGCACCCGCAGAATCTTTATTACCAGGGGGTCTCTTGATGTCCGGAGCAGCAATGACAGCGATCAGAGAAACCGGAAGTCTGCTCAGGGCAAATTCATTGCTGATAGTGCTGGCCATGACCATTTTTGCCGGCAGTGCCTATGCCGTCGAAACTGCTCCGGCAGCTTCTGCGATGCCTTGGTGGGGTTGGCCGCTGGCGCTGTTCATCACCTGCTTCTTTCTCGGTATCGTCGCCGTGCCATCCGGCGTGGGCGGTGGTGTGTTGTTCGTTCCGATCGTGGGTGGGTTTTTCCCGTTTCATCTTGATTTCGTCCGAGGTGCGGGACTGCTGGTCGCCCTGGCCAGCGCTCTGGCCGCAGGTCCAACGTTGCTGCGTGTCGGACTCGCCGATCTGCGGCTGGCGCTACCGCTGGCGGTACTGGCATCGGCCAGCTCGATTGCCGGAGCCATGATAGGGCTCGCGCTACCCGCATCGCTGGTACAGATCGCGCTTGGTATCACCATCCTCGGTATCGTGGTGTTGATGGCGACCGCCAGGAAATCAGAATACCCCGAGATACTTGCGCCGGACAGATTGTCCAGCGCATTGTCCATGCACGGTATCTTCCACGATGCTTCGCGCGGGCAGAACATCTCTTGGCAGGTGCACCGGACCGCACAAGGTCTGTTGATGTTCGTCGGCATCGGTTTTCTGGCAGGGATGTTCGGCATGGGTGCGGGCTGGGCCAACGTGCCGGTGCTCAATCTATTGATGGGCGCGCCGCTCAAGGTCTCAGCCGGGACATCGAGTTTCATCCTGACGCTGGTAGATTCCTCGGCAGCGTGGATATATCTCAACAAAGGCGCTGTGCTGGCAATGATTGCCGTTCCATCGATCATCGGCATGATGCTGGGGGCGATGATCGGCGCGCGTCTGCTGCATGTACTGAAGGCTTCGGTGGTGCGAAAAATGGTCATTTCGCTACTGCTGTTCGCAGGGCTGCGTGCGTTGCTCAAGGGATTGGGGATATGGTTATGAGCGTCAGGGAAGATTCGCACATTTCCGCCGAGCAACAACGCTATGCCATGTTGCTGAATTGGGGCGCACGTTCCGGCTTGGCGATATTGGTGGTCAGCTTTCTTGCCTATGTTCTTGGCTGGATGCCCTCCCATGTGCCATTAGATCAGATGCGCAATGTGTGGCATTTGTCGGTGGATGAGTATCTCAAACAGACGAACGCCCCGATCGGTTGGGATTGGATAGCCAGAATCGGGGAGGGGGAATATGCGGGACTGTTCGGTATCGCATGGTTGTCCGGTT
>JBDTPM010000326.1:0-3674 GCA_039932695.1 Gallionella sp.
CAAATCTCATTCTGGATGGCGTGGCGCTGTCTTCAATTATGTAAACCTCAATAGTCACGCAAGAACAGAGAGCAGAAAAGAATTGAACGGGGCAGGGAATGGGCAAACCTGGCGGCAGGTTAACGCCGAATAAGCGCAGGCTGAATTGCGCTGAACCGCACGGAGTAAGGGGATAGTGCTGAAGTGAAAAAAACCAACCGGGAACGATTGGTTTTCTATTATTGGTGGCCCGGGGCGGAATCGAACCACCGACACAAGGATTTTCAATCCTCTGCTCTACCGACTGAGCTACCAGGCCAAATTTTTAAAACACCATATGCAGCTTGCACAAGGATTTTGGTTTCGGCCGTGCTACGCACTTAACGTTCGCTACGCTCACGTTAGCCTTCACCGCAACAAGCTGCTTCGCAGCGTGTTGTCAATCCTCTGCTCTGATAAAACTACTAGCCATTCCACTAAGCGCGATGAAACATGCGCTAAGTGGCTGGTTATACCGACTGAGCTACCAGGCCATTGTTGCTGTGTTTCTCCGTTAACCAAGCCCAATGAATTAACAAGTTCAGCCAACTTCGGAAGCCGCGCATTATACCGATAACGCCCTAAATGACAAACCCCGCCGGAGCGGGGTTTGCCTGATTGCTCAGAAACATCAGATCACTGCAAAACAACAGCAATTAATCCCAGATTGTCCATTAGAACCCAGAATTCCTTCCCCCTTGCAGGGGGAAGGATGTTTCGTCTAATGGATTATTTGGGTTAATTACATCATGCCTTCCATGCCGCCCATTCCGCCGCCACCCATGCCGCCTGATGCAGGCTTGTCTTCCGGCAGTTCGGCCACCATGCATGCAGTAGTGAGCATCAGTCCCGCGATCGAAGCTGCATTTTGCAATGCGACGCGGGTCACCTTGGTCGGATCAACCACGCCCATCGCCAGCATGTCGCCATATTCGCTGGTCGCAGCGTTGTAGCCAAAGCTGCCTTTGCCTTCCGTCACTTTGTTGACCACCACTGAAGGCTCGTCACCGGCATTGGCCACGATGGCGCGCAATGGGGATTCCATCGCGCGCAACACGATGGTAATGCCTGCGTCCTGGTCGTGGTTGTCGCCCTTGAGTTTGGCAACCGCGATTTTGGCGCGCAGCAACGCTACGCCGCCGCCGGGAACGATGCCTTCTTCAACGGCTGCGCGGGTCGCGTGCAATGCATCTTCCACGCGAGCTTTCTTTTCTTTCATTTCCACTTCGGTTGCGGCACCGACCTTGATCACTGCGACACCGCCGGAAAGCTTGGCCGTGCGCTCTTGCAGTTTTTCCTTGTCGTAGTCGCTGGTGGATTCTTCAACTTGTTTTTTGATCTGGCTAATGCGCCCCTGGATGGATTCATGTTTGCCTGCGCCGTCGATGATGATGGTGTTGTCCTTGCCCACTTCGATGCGCTTGGCTTGGCCCAGTTCGGCCAGGGTGGCTTTCTCCAGAGACAGGCCGACTTCTTCCGCGATCACGGTGCCGCCGGTCAGGATTGCGATGTCTTCCAGCATGGCTTTGCGACGGTCGCCAAAGCCGGGCGCCTTGACAGCGACGGTCTTCAGGATGCCGCGAATGTTGTTCACCACCAGCGTTGCCAGCGCTTCACCGTCCACGTCCTCGGCGATGATCAGCAACGAACGTCCGGCTTTGGCGACTTGTTCCAGTACCGGCAGCAGGTCGCGGATGTTGGAGACTTTCTTGTCGTGCAGCAGGATGTATGGATTTTCCATCAATGCCAGCTGGCGATCCTGATTGTTGATGAAATAAGGTGACAGGTATCCGCGATCAAATTGCATCCCTTCCACGATGTCCAGTTCATCTTCAAGACCTTGTCCGTCTTCAATTGTGATCACGCCTTCTTTGCCGACCTTTTCCATCGCTGCAGCGATCTTCTCGCCGATCACGGTGTCGGAGTTGGCGGAAATGCTGCCCACTTGCGCGATTTCCTTGCTGGTGGTGCATGGCTTGGAAATTTTCTTCAGCTCTTCAACGGCGGCGATAACAGCCTTGTCGATGCCGCGCTTCAGGTCCATCGGGTTCATGCCTGCCGCGACGAATTTCATGCCTTCCTGCACGATGGATTGTGCAAGCACGGTTGCAGTCGTGGTGCCGTCACCCGCTACATCGGAGGTTTTGGAGGCGACTTCCTTGACCATTTGTGCGCCCATGTTCTCGAATTTGTCTTTCAGTTCGATTTCTTTGGCGACCGATACACCGTCCTTGGTGATGGTTGGTGCGCCATACGAGCGATCCAGTACGACATTACGGCCTTTGGGACCGAGGGTGACCTTGACTGCATCGGCCAGAATGTTCACACCGACCACCATTTTGTTGCGCGCGGCGTCGTGGAATTTTACGTCTTTAGCTGCCATGTTTGTTTCTCCTAGAAATCAATAATTACGTGCCAAAATTATTTTTCAACGATGCCGATGATGTCATCTTCGCGCATGGTCATATATTCCTGACCGTCCATTTTGAATGCTTGGCCGGCGTATTTGCCGAACAACACTTTGTCGCCGACCTTGACGCTCATTGCCTGCAATTTGCCGTCGTCGCCGACTTTGCCTTTGCCCACGGCGATGATCTCGCCTTGATCGGGCTTTTCAGTGGCGGCATCCGGAATCACGATTCCAGAGGCGGTCTTGCGTTCTTCTTCCATACGCTTAACGATCACGCGATCGTTCAAAGGACGAATTTTCATACTGAGGTCTCCTAAAACAAGGGGTTAAAAAATGCGGAGGCGGATTTTAGCACTCTCTGCCTGCGAGTGCCAATAGTCGGGGCGACCTATCCCGATTTCAAGGGCAGGGCGGTATTATTTTTATATCAGGGGTGGGACGGGGGAAGGGCGATCTTGTTATCAGTGCTGAACTGATAGTCTTTGAATATATGCTCGGCGGTCAGGATCTGATAAGTGCCATCGGCATTGCGGTGCGTGGTGTCTTTCAGTCGATAGGTGTAATGCCCGCAGGTCCAACAATCATAGTTGCGCATATGCGTGCAAAGACAAGTCTTGTCCTTGACGGAGATCTTCTTGGCATCCGGATGCAACGCCACTTCGCGGTTGTATGCATCGATGTAGGCGCAATGGCCATTCGCGTCGAGCAGATAACCGAATGCCTCACAGTTCGGGCGTATGCCTGCGCCGATCGCTGGGCAACTCTTGATCATGCGCATCGGATATCCGGTCGGGGAGATCAAGTTGACTTCAATGTCATCTTCGTTGGCTTTGAAGTATTCCTGCTGGATCTTTTCCGGGATGCCGCATTCTTTGGCAACGGTAAAGCGTGTCGCCACTTGCACTGCAGCACAGCCTTTTTCCAGAAAGTCGACTGCATCGCTACCGGTAAAGACCCCGCCTGCCGCGATTACAGGGATATCCAGTTGTTCGGCTTTCAAATGCGCGACGATTTCCGCCACGATGGTATGCAGATCATATTCCGCCCAATCCATTCCGAAGCCCAGATGACCGCCGGCCAGCGGGCCTTCCACCACGATGTAATCGGGCAATCGGTTGAGCTTGGCGTTTTTGCGTATAAATAACTGCAAGGCGCGCACCGAGGAAACGATGATGCCCAGTTTGGCATCGTGGAAGCGCGGGTTGTCTTCCATCAATGCGAACGATCCGAGATGCAGCCCCGCACT
>JBDTPM010000327.1:0-3303 GCA_039932695.1 Gallionella sp.
GCAGGCCGACGGCGGCACCCGCACCGCCAGCATTACCGGCGCGTTCGTTGCGCTGTACGATGCGGTCAGAGATCTGCTCAGCAGGGGACTGATCACCGAATCCCCGCTCAGGGACTTCATCGCCGCGATCTCGGTCGGGATCTACCAGGGAACGCCGGTGCTGGATCTGGATTACCTGGAAGACTCCGAATGCGATACCGACATGAACGTGGTGATGCTGGGCAGCGGACATTTCGTCGAAGTGCAGGGCACAGCGGAAGGGCATCCGTTCAGCCGCGAAGAGATGGATATCCTGCTGGAGCTGGCGAAAGACGGCATCGCGCGGTTGATCGTCATGCAGCGGGAAGCACTGGAGAGTGACTAAACATAGCGACATAAATCTACTGCGCGATTCCGGGGCGGGGTCGGGCGGTGCTCGCCCTCCTCACATACTGATGTGTATGCTCCGGGTGCTGTGCTCCGGCCTCCCCCACCCCGGAGCCGCTCGCTACGACTTCTGTCGCCATGTATAGCGAGGTAGATGTATGTAGGAGCGGGCAATGCCCCGCTCCTGCAACTTTGTAAGTACAGGCCCATGAAAAAACTCGTCATCGCTTCCAGCAACCCCGGCAAGCTGCGCGAATTCCAGTTCTTGTTGCAGCCGCTCGGCATCGAAGTGTTGACTCAGTCACAGCTCGGTATCGGGGAAGCAGAAGAACCGCACCCCACCTTCATCGAAAACGCACTCGTCAAGGCACGCCACGTCAGCCATTTG
Organism: Gallionella sp.; assembly: GCA_039932695.1. GTDB lineage: Bacteria > Pseudomonadota > Gammaproteobacteria > Burkholderiales > Gallionellaceae > Gallionella. Next base: position 755 of record JBDTPM010000327.1, read on the forward strand.
AGCGGGCTACCCGCACTGGCCGACGATTCCGGCATCTGTGTCACCGCGCTGGACGGTGCACCCGGCGTGCTTTCCGCGCGCTACGCGGGAGACAATCCGAGATCAGATCAGCTTAACAACGAGAAATTGCTGCATGCCATGAGCGGCGTGAAGGATCGCCGCGCTCATTACTACTGCGTGCTGGTGCTGCTGCACCATGCCGGCGATCCGCAGCCGCTGATCGCCGAAGGGGAATGGCACGGCGAGATCGCATTGCAGCCCGCAGGTGACGGAGGCTTCGGCTATGACCCGCTGTTCTGGCTGCCGCAGTTAGGCAAGACCAGTGCGCAACTGGAGCGCGAACAGAAGCATGCCATCAGCCATCGCGGCAAGGCGTTGCGGGTGTTGCTGGAAAAGTTGCAGGTGATGCAGGGGTGAGAAGCCTGCCTTGAATCAAGACGAGGGAAGTCGCACCGAAGGGTATCCGACTATTACACCGACTTTGCATAGTTCCCGCCACTTGCCCATGCGAGCTGCAAGGCTGTGCTGGGGCGAGTCAACAGGCTGCCGAAAAAGATATATTGAGGAGACCATGAAATATTTCTTCACAGTCTTCTGTATGGGCACGCTGCTCGTTCCCTTTGCTGTAAGCGCCAATTGCATAAACGACCAACACGGAAGTGTGGTGTGTGGGAAAGGTCAATGCGAATCGGACATATATGGAAAAGTGTTTTGCGCCGACGCCGGAGGGGGCGCAATCAAAGACAGTTACGGGAAAGTCCAATGCGGAGTCGGGTACTGTGCGAAGGACAGTTTTGAACAAGTGTGGTGTTCTAAAGAGCAGGGTGGTGGCGCTGCCGTCGATTCTTTCGGAAAAGTGAAGTGTCTCGGAGGATGTGAAATGGCCTCATCTGAGATCTGCAAAGAAGGGCAATAATGGCCATCGTATAACCAGCGGTTACGGCAATAATATCTCTATTATCCTATTGCACCGACTTTACACAGTTTCCGCCACTGTCCCTGGCTAGCTGCAAAGCTGCGTCGGTGCGAGCGAACAGGCTGCCCAAAGTGTCGTCCGGGCGGGCCTGGCTGATACCTATCGATACGGTGATAGAGGGCAATGCATCGCCGCTGGGTAGCACGACCAAAGATCGGCTGACGGACGCCTTCAGTCTTTCCGTCGCAGTGCAGGCATCTTGCAGGGATATGTTTGACAGAAAGATCGCGAATTTCTCGCCGCTGTAGCGTCCGGCTTGGTCATCCGGGCGCAGGCAGGACAGTATCGTATAAGCGATATCCCGCAGCGCCTGATCGCCGCCAAGTTGCCCATGTCTCCTGGTAAATTCCTTGAACTGATCCATCTCCAGCATCAGCAGGCAGCTCGGCTTTTTGCCCACGATGCCGCGACGCAAATGACGGTCGAATTTTTCTTGCGTCCAGTGCTGATTGTAAAGCCCGGTCAGCTCGTCCACGATCGAGCCCCCTGAAAACCCGTTATGTTGTTCAAGGTTCTCTGCCGCGATCTCGTTGGTATTGCGAATGCGGCTGGTGAGTATGTTCAACATGTTATGCGCGGCGGCATGGGAGTTGTTGATCAACTCCCACATCGCCGCATGGTCGATGGCAAGCAATTTGCAGTCGGTGGCGGCGATGACGTATGCAGAAACAGGCGCGTCCCCCAGCATGGACATCTCACCGACACACTCTCCCTCGCCGAGAATCGCGATCGGCTCGACTTCGGACTCTTTCGACTGGATGTTCAGGCGTCCGGACAGGATGATATAAATGGTATTGTTGGGCTGGCCGGGAACCAGCAGGACCTGACCGGTAGTCAGCGGGTGCAGCCTGGACTCGCTTAAATGTTTGGCGAGTAAATGACCGGGTATGCCAAGGAACAAGGGTGCTGATTCCAGTATTTTGATAATCTGGGGGGAGTGGATCATGTCATTACCCTTGTGCAGTTAATTCGTCTAAAGTATCGGGGATATGCCGAAGCATGGCGTTCACCGATGCGTTATTGTAAGGCAACATCATCGGGCGGGGCAGCCGTTTCTGCAGACAATTAAAAATATCAGGCCGGATTAGCAACCGGAATCAATCCATGAGGTTGCTCTGTATCACCAAATATCATGACCAGCCACCCGCTACAACCCGTTGCACTCAGATCGCAAGCCGTGAACTTTCAGGCATTGCCGCCGCTGTCGCTGTATATCCACATTCCGTGGTGCGTGCGCAAATGTCCGTATTGCGATTTCAATTCGCACGAGGCGCGTGGCACACTACCGGAGCAGGAATATGTCGCGGCGTTGATCCGAGATGTGGAATTGTCCTTGCCGCTGATCTGGGGGCGCAAGGTGTATACGGTGTTCTTCGGCGGTGGCACGCCCAGTTTGTTGAGCGGCGAGTGCATAGAGCAGATCATGCGTACGCTACGCATGTTGCTGCCGCTGGACATCAACGCCGAGATCACGCTGGAAGCCAATCCCGGCACGGTCGAAGCGGGTCGCTTCGCGGCTTATCGCGAAGCGGGGGTTAATCGGCTGTCGATGGGCATCCAGAGCTTCAACGAC
>JBDTPM010000328.1:0-2599 GCA_039932695.1 Gallionella sp.
ATCTTTTGCCAGGTGACAGACTCCATGCCGAGGCGGGTCAGGAAGGCGAATTGACGTTCGCTGTCGTATCCCAGCACCCACTGGTTCCACTGGTTGGCAAGAGCATCCCAGTTCAGGCGCATGTTGCGCAGCCACTGCGGCGGATTGCGCGCCATGAAGGGCAGCGCGGCATTGTTGGTCAGCGCGGCAGACAGGCTGCTCTGGAGGCGCGCCGGAGCGATGGCGCCGGTCGGGTCGACCCGAACCCACCCGCGGTCCTTCAGCCATACTTCCGCCCAGGCATGCGCATCGGATTGGCGCACGATGTAATAGTTGCCGATGTCGTTGAACTCGCCGCCCAGATAGCCCGTCACCACCCGCGCCGGGATCTTTGCGGCGCGCATCAGGAACACGAAAGTCGAAGCGTAATGCTCGCAGAAACCCTGCTTGGTCCCGAACAGAAAATCATCGATGCTGTTGGTGCCGAGCAATGGCGGTTCCAGGGTGTACTGAAAACCTTCCCGGCTGAAATAGGACAGCGCCGCCTGGACTATCGCAGCGTCATTGGCACTATTGGCTCTCCACTCGGCGGCAAGTTGTTGTGCGCGCGGATTGAATTGTTTCGGCATCTGCAAGGCGCGCTGGATCTGACGCCCGGTTTCCTGCAGGTTGGCGCGATAGACGAGATAGGAGCGCGCCTCGTAGCGCAGGCGCGCATTGACCGGCTTGTTGCCGTACAGCCGGAAATCGTAGCCCAGCGTCGACGGCAGCGAGATCTTGTCCGGGACATCGAGCGCGAACAACCAGGTTTTGTTGTGCGGCTCCAACGTCACGGTGTAATCGATGGCCTGATCGAGTCCGGTGAATTGCGGTGCGGCAAACTGCGCAGTGCTGCCGGGTGTCCAGCTGCGCCCGTCGAAGTCCCACAGCACCGGCCCGCGCCAGTACATCAGGTCGCGGCGCGGCGGTTTGTCCTTGTAGCTGACGCGGAACGCCACCGCTTCAGACAGGATCAAGCGGCTCAGGCTGCCGGGCGCCATCTTTTCATCCAGGCCGCTGCTCGAATAGGCATCTTGCGGCAAGCCCCACAACGGACCCTGCACGCGGGGAAACAGGATGAACAGGATCAGCGTGAGCGGGATCGCCTGCAGCAGCAAAATCGCGGCAGTGCGCAGGCGCGGTATGAGCGGGATGTTCCGGCCATGCAACTGTATCCATGTGGCGGTGATGACGAACAGCGAGGCGAGCATGTACAGCGCGGTGGGAATGCTCTGCGAATAGAAAAAATTGGTGATGATGATGAACAGCGCCAGATAGATGACGGCCATCGCATCGCGCACCGTGCGCAGCTCCATCAGTTTCAGCGTGGCAAGCAGCATCAGCAGCGTGACACCGACTTCGCGTCCGAACAGGGTATGAAAATTGATCGCGATACCGCCCGTGCCGGCGAATGTGATCAGCATCAGCAGCCATTTATTCGGCAACGGATCGCCGCTGTAGTTGAGGTAGGCGCGCCACAGCAACAACGCGCCGCACAAAATGCTGACCCACAATGTCAGATGATCGGCGTGCGGCGCGATGACCATCAGGATGGACAGCAGCAGCCCGTAGGTGATGGATTTGCTCATTCTTTCGTCATTCCCGCGCAGGCGGGAATCCAGTTGGTTGGATCAGCCCCGCGTAGCGGGACAGAGTGTAGCTTTTGTCGGCTTCGCCGAAATTTACATTTTCGCTGGATTCCCGCCTGCGCGGGAATGACGGAATCTGGAAATGATACGGTGTCATTTGGAGAGTCCGCTCATTTTGAATAGCGCAAGGCGGCGCAAACATTCATCGCGGTGAGCCAATCCGTTATTGGACGGCAAATCGCTATCCGGCAAACGCAATCCATAGCGCAAGCCTTGCGCCTCCGCATCCAGCACCCAGCGGGTCATGCGTGATATTTTTTCTTCTTCGGTCCGGTCCGGGGCATCGGCAATATCCAGCCACAATTCTTCGCCCAGCGGCGTGGAAAACTGCTTCACCTGCAAGCCCTGTTCGCGCGCAAAGGCTTTCCAGGCGATGCGCGGCAGCGGATCACCCGGGACGTAATTGCGCAATCCGGAGAAATCGTCGTCTCCGGCTGCCGAGCGTCTTCCGATGCCGTCCGGTGCATTGCCAGGAGGCAACGGCGCATGGCTCAACGGCTTGGGGTACACCAGGCAGCGTGTGTCAAAATGCAGATAAGACCAGGCGTGAAACAGGCCGAGCGGAAAGTGTGTGTATAGCGCCACGCGTCCGGTCTTCAGCCAGCCGCGCTGCGCTGCGGGCATGCTCAATACCGCTTCGGTGTGACCAAGCCCGGCAACATCGAGCATCGTGCTGTGGTCTTGCATGTCGTGCAGGACGATCTGGTAACGGTCCAGCTTGCTGGTGTTGTGGAAGTGGAACACGAAGCGCGCGGATTCACCGGCGAAAACCGGCTCGGCATGGCCCGCGCGCACCTGCAGCTGCGCCAGGTTGCGAAAAGCATGCAGCATCGACATCACCGCCATCATCGCCAGCAGAAAGGTCAGCACATAGCCCAGGCTCAGGTTGTAGTTGATGTCGCCGAGCAGCATCAGCACCAGCACGAAGGCCA
>JBDTPM010000329.1:0-2116 GCA_039932695.1 Gallionella sp.
GCTGCACAAGTGGCGTTGGCAGTCAGCGGCATCGCCGGACCGGATGGCGGCACAACTGACAAACCGGTCGGCACCGTTTGGTTCGCGTGGGGAATAAAGAATGGCGAGAATCATGCACAGCGCTATCAACTCAGCGGAAATCGTGCCGAGATTCGCGGGCAAGCCGTGCATATCGCTCTGCAAGGAGTCATCAACTTATTGAATAAAAATGCTAAAACGGCTTGAGAATGGCAAGAGAACGAACGTTCTGTACAAATGCAAAATGATGTGCCACAATCCTGCATCACTTTTGAAAGGAGATAAAAATGGATGACAATAAAAGCAAGGCGCTCGCGGCAGCATTGAGCCAGATCGAAAAGCAGTTCGGCAAAGGTTCCATCATGCGCCTTGGCGAACATGACGTGGCGCGCGACATACAAGTCGTGTCCACCGGATCGCTGGGCCTGGACATCGCGCTGGGCGTGGGCGGTTTGCCGCGCGGACGCGTGATCGAGATCTACGGCCCGGAATCGTCCGGCAAGACCACGCTGACGCTGCAAGTGATCGCCGAGATGCAGAAGCTGGGTGGTACCGCCGCGTTCATCGATGCGGAACACGCGCTCGATCCACAATACGCGCAGAAGCTCGGTGTGAAGGTGGAGGACCTGCTGATCTCGCAGCCGGACAACGGCGAACAGGCGCTGGAGATCGTCGACATGCTGGTGCGTTCCGGTTCGGTGGACATCGTCGTGATCGACTCGGTAGCCGCGCTAACGCCCAAGGCAGAGATCGAAGGCGAGATGGGCGACGCGCAGATGGGCCTGCATGCCCGACTGATGTCGCAGGCACTGCGCAAGCTCACCGCCAACATCAATCGTTCCAATACCATGGTGATCTTCATCAACCAGATCCGCATGAAGATCGGCGTGATGTTCGGCAACCCCGAGACCACCACCGGCGGCAACGCGCTCAAGTTCTACGCCTCGGTGCGCATGGACATCCGCCGCATCGGCGCGATCAAGAAGGGCGATGAAGTGATCGGCAACGAGACGCGTGTCAAGGTGGTGAAAAACAAGGTCGCCCCGCCGTTCCGTGAAGCGTTATTCGATATTTTGTACGGCGAAGGTATCTCGCGCGAAGGCGAGATCATCGACCTCGGCGTACAGCACAAGCTGGTGGAAAAAGCCGGTGCCTGGTACGCCTACAAGGGCGAGAAGATCGGGCAGGGCAAGGACAACGCGCGCGAATACTTGCGCGAGCATCCCGAGGTCGCGCGGGAGATCGAGAACAAGGTGCGTGAAGCAGTCGGCGTGGCGCTACTCGACCCCGTTGTAAAAGCCCCTGCGAAAGCAGGCGAAAAAGCTGGTGAGAAAGCCAGTGCTAAAGCGGGCAAAGCCGCCGAAAAACTTTTGGCCGGGCACCCGGATGAGGAAAAAGTCTGAGCACCTCGATACGGCTCCCGTTCGTCCCTTCGATAAACTCAGGACGCAGCCTGAGTGCCGCGCGAAGCGCGGTGTATCGAAGGAGAATGGAAACCACTCGGCACGGACGGAGATGAGTTTACGCGGGCGCGCCTTGCAGTACCTGGCGCGCCGTGAATACAGCCGCGCCGAGTTGCATGGCAAGTTGTTGAAGTATGTGCAGGCCGATGCGGGTGCTGATGCTGAATTCGATCCCGGTCATTCTCAGCCTGTCGATCTGGAAGCGTTATTGGATGACCTGACCGCTCGCGGCTGGCTGTCCGATGAGCGCGCTGTCACGCAATTTGTACATGCCAAACGCAGCCGCTTCGGCACCCAGCGTATCACTCACGAACTGCGCCAGAAAGGTATCGCCGAGGAGTTGATCGATACCGTGTTGCCGGCACTGAAACAAAGCGAACTGGCAGCGGCGCGCGAGGTGTGGCAACGGAAGTTCGGTACCGCACCGCAGGATGCAAAAGAAAAAGCAAAACAGATGCGCTTTCTGCAATCGCGCGGATTTTCGATGGATGTAATTTTCCAGGTGTTGCGGCAATTAACTTCAAACGAGGACGAATCCTTTTGACCCCGCAACAATTCATCGAAAAATGGCAAGGTAGCTCGCGTAGGGTGCAATAAACGTAGTGCATTGCACCGGATGTTTTACGGTAAATGGT
>JBDTPM010000330.1:0-6597 GCA_039932695.1 Gallionella sp.
CGATGCGCCAGCCGACGTCCTTGGCCCACGCCTGGCCGCGATTCGACCACCAGGTATAAGCTTCCAGTTCGGGATGCAGTTTGCGGAACACATCGACGAAGCCGACTTCACCGAACAACTCGGTGAGCCAGGCGCGCTCTTCGGGCAGAAAGCCGGAATTCTTTTTGTTGCCGCGCCAGTTCCTCAGGTCTTTTTCGGTATGGGCGATGTTCCAATCGCCGCACAGCAGGATTTCGCGCCCGCTTTGCTTGAGTGCTAACAGATGCGGCATGAAGGCTTCCATGAATTTGAATTTCACCGTCTGGCGTTCTTCGCCACTGGAGCCGGAGGGCAGGTAGAGAGAGACGACGCTGAGATTGCCGAATTGCGCTTCGAGATAGCGCCCTTCGCAATCGAACTCGGGAATGCCCAGTCCTTCGATCACCGCATCCGGCTTGCGCCGGGTGTAGATGCCGACACCGCTGTAGCCTTTCTTTTCGGCGTAGTGGAAATAACCGTGATAACCCGGTGGCGTGAGCATCTCCGGCGATATGTCGGCGGCCTGTGCCTTGAGTTCCTGCAAGCAGACGATATCGGCATTCTGCCGCGCCAGCCATTCGTAAAAACCTTTGCTGGCGGCGGAGCGGATGCCATTCAGATTGAGCGTGATGATGCGCATGAAAATTTCGGTGCGTGAGTTTGTAGGTGCGCCATTATAATGGCGTAATCCCGGTTCAACTGATTGCACTTACCCTACTCAACTTCAGACAGGCCATGCTCAACTTCAGACAGGACTTCATCCGCTTTGCCGTGCAGCAACAAGTGTTGTGCTTCGGCGAATTCCAGACCAAGGCAGGGCGGTTATCGCCCTATTTTTTCAACGCCGGATTATTCAACGACGGCGATTCGTTGCGCAACCTGTCGCAGTTCTACGCCCAGGCGATTCTCGCCTCGGAGATACCGTTCGACATGTTGTTCGGCCCGGCGTACAAGGGCATTCCGCTTGCCGCCGGGACCGCCATCGCGCTGGCCGAGCAGGGCCGCAATGTGCCCTACTGCTACAATCGCAAAGAGGCCAAGGATCACGGTGAGGGCGGCACAACAGTGGGCGCGAAGCTGCAGGGCCGGGTACTGATCATCGATGATGTGATCTCGGCCGGCACCTCGGTGCGTGAATCCATAGAGTTGATACGCTCAGCCGGTGCGGAGCCCTGCGGTGTGGTGATCGCACTTGATCGCATGGAACGCGGGCAGAGTGAATTGTCTGCGGTGCAGGAAGTAGAACGAAACTACGGGATTCCGGTCATATCCATCGCCACGCTGAATGACCTGCTCGGATATTTGCAGGGAGAAGACCAAATGGTGCAGAATCTGCAAACAACACAAACTTATCGAGACAAGTACGGAGTGCAAGATGAATAAATCAATGGTGTTGTTCGCAATCCTCGTCGGCACTACCTTCAGCCTGCCCGTCGCTGCGAAGTTGTATAAATGGGTCGATGACAAAGGTGTCACGCACTATGACGAGACGATCCCGCCGGAGTATGCGAACAAGGATCGTGTCGAATTGAATAAGTCAGGACGGACGGTAAAGACGATAGAGGTGCCTACCCCCGCTGAACGGAAGGCCTTGGAGCAAGCGGAAGCAAAGAAGCATGCCGATGAAAATGCAGCGCGCGAACTAAAACGCCGTGACATGATGCTGACCAACACATACAGCAACGTGAAGGAAATCGAGCTGGCTCGCAACCGTAGTTTGCAGCAGGTAAACGCCCGCATCAACAACAACAACTCCCAACTCAAGATGGCCAGTGATAATGTGCAGGAATTACAAAAAGAATCTGAACAATACACCAATGCAAAAAAGGCAATCCCCGCTTCTTTGCAGGAGGACTTGCAGGAATCTCGGGCCCGCATGGACAAGCTGAAGCAAAACCTGGAAAAATCGCTGGCTGAAAAAGCAGCGGTGGAAGCCCGCTACGATGCTGACAAGGCGCGCTACCAGGAGCTGACCGGAAAATAACCCTGGCGCAATGCTCCTTCGGGAAATGATTCAGATCACTACAATGTTTCAAACTGGCGGGTGGTGACGTTATAACCCAGCAACTCGCCGCCCTCGATATCAAAATACCAACCGTGCAGCGTGAGTTTGCCCTGTTCGACTCGTTCGCGTATCCATGAAAATGTCATCAGGTTACCCAGGGAAACCAGTATCGCCTGTTGCTCGCAGGCGCGGTGGCGCTGTTTTTCACTTGCGCCCGCGAGATCCTTCTCTACCTGCTGGCGTGCGGCATCTGCTATCCCCATCCATTCGGCGATGAAGGATTCATCCCTGGACACTCCTCCCTCCAGCAGCGCGTGGATGCCGCCACACTGAGCATGCCCGAGCACGATGACGTGCGGCACCGCCAGATTACGCACGCCGAACTCCAGTGCGGCACTGGTACCGTGATAGTGGCCCTGGTTCTCGGCAGGGGGAACCAGATTGGCGACGTTGCGGATCACGAACAGATCGCCCGGCGCACAATCCAGCACCAGCGCGGGATCGACGCGCGAATCGCAGCAGGCCACCACCAGCGCCTTCGGCGTCTGGCCGAACTGCACCAGATCCTGGAATCTCACCGCATCTTCGGCAAAATGATGTTCGCGAAAACGATGAAACCCTTCGATGAGTTGCTTGGGCGAGCTCATGCGCCGGTCAGTTTGAGAAGTGCCTCGCGGTACTTGTCAGCGGTTTTTTGCAACACGTCCTGCGGGATATGTGGCGCGGGTGCTCGTTTGTTCCAGCCGGAAGCTTCCAGCCAATCGCGCACGAATTGTTTATCGAAGCTGGGCGGATTGCTGCCGACCCGGTATTGATCGGCAGGCCAGAAACGCGAGGAGTCAGGCGTGAGCGCTTCGTCGATGAGATACAGTTTGCCCGTCCCATCCACACCGAACTCAAACTTGGTATCGGCGATGATGATGCCCTTGGTCGCCGCATACCCGGACGCCTCGACATAAAGTCGCAGGGTCACATCACGCACCTCAGCGGCCCGCGCGGCGCCCAGCAATTCGACCGCTTGTGCAAACGAAATGTTTTCATCGTGATCGCCCACCGCTGCTTTGGTGGAAGGCGTGAACAACGGCTCCGGCAGTTTTTCCGCCTCGCGCAGCCCGGCCGGCAATTTGATACCACACACCGCACCGGTCTTTTGATAATCCTTCCAGCCGGAACCGACCAGATAGCCGCGCACGATGGCCTCGATCGGCAACGGTTTGAGTTTTTTCACCACGAACGCGCGCCGGTGCACCTGAGCACGCTCGGCCCCGGTCTTGACCACCGATTCAGGTTCAATGCCGGTCAGATGATTGGGTATCACGTGCCGCAATTTGTCGAACCAGAAATTCGACACCGTGGTGAGCACCTCCCCCTTGCCCGGTATCGGGTCGGTCAAGATCACATCAAAAGCCGACAGGCGATCGGTCTGCACCACCAGCAACTTGTCCTCGCCTACCGCATAGATGTCACGCACCTTGCCGCGATGCAGAAATGGCAGACTCTTGATATCTGACTGCAGCAGTGCTGTATTCATCGCGCTGCCTTGAGTACGCTGTCGATTTCCTGCTGCATGCTTTCGGCGGTCTGGGGCGAATGAAGTATGCTCACTTGCTTGCCACTCGCATCGAGCAGCACCAGTGTGACCCTGGATGCTTTGTTGGCGTCCATGAATGCTCGTCCCTGCGGGGTATTGAAATCGGTCAACAGGAATTCGACTTGCCCGGCATATTGGTCGCGTATACCGTTCATCACTTCCATCAGGTCAAAGGTTTGTACCGCATTCTTGTCGCGTATCAACACGATAGCCGGTTTTCCCTTGCCGATGCGCGACAGGTCATCGCTGTACCCGCGCGGCAGATTCATCACCGCGACGACCGCCAGCATCACGAAAAATGCGATCACCACCCATTTCAATTTCCCCGCGCGCTTGGGCGTGGCAGCGATTCCGGCCTTTTGTTCAGCTTTACTCATATTCACTCCAGCATTGTGGTTACAGATCCGGCAGAGTCGTCGCTTTCACCGCATCTGCCTGTTTTTTTCGGAATGCCTGCAACCGTTGCGCAAGTTCGGCATCATTGAGTGCCAGCATCGCCACCGCAAACAGGCCGGCATTGGCGGCACCCGCTTCGCCGATCGCAAACGTCGCCACCGGAATGCCCTTGGGCATCTGTACGATAGACAGCAACGAGTCCAGGCCCTGCAGATATTTTGATGGCATCGGCACGCCCAACACCGGCAACGTGGTCTTGCCGGCGATCACCCCGGCAAGATGCGCCGCACCGCCCGCCCCGGCGATGAAACAACGCACGCCTTGCGCACTGACATCCTTGATGTAGTCGAACAACAGATCGGGCGAACGATGAGCCGAAATCACTCTTGCATCATAGGACACACCGAAATCCTTCAACTGTTGCGCGGCCTGCTGCATCACATCCCAATCGCTGGCGCTGCCCATGACTATCGAAACAAGCGGTTTAGCCATGTTTTATCATCCTTTATGATAACTGACGATGCGCTCGACTTCATTCTTAGAGCCGAGGATCACTGGAACGCGCTGATGCAATCCGGAAGGCTTGATGTCCATGATGCGTTCATATCCGGTGGAAGAAACACCGCCCGCCTGCTCGACGATGAAGGACATCGGATTGGCTTCGTACAGCAACCGCAACTTGCCGGCCTTGCCCGGATCCTTGGTATCCTTGGGATACATGAACACGCCGCCGCGGATCAGGATGCGATGCACCTCGGCCACCATCGATGCCACCCAGCGCATGTTGAAATTATCTCCACGCGGCCCGGTCTTGCCAGCGATGCATTCTTCCACATAGCGTTGCACCGGCTTTTCCCAGTGACGCTCGTTCGAAGCATTGATGGCGAATTCGCGAGTGTCTTCGGAAATACTCATGTTCGGATGGGTCAGCATGAATTCGCCGATGTCACCGTCCAGAGTGAAGCCGTTGACGCCATGACCGGTGGTGATCACCAGCATGGTCGCCGGACCGTACAGCGCATAACCCGCACAGACCTGCGTGGTGCCCGGCTGCAGAAAGTCCGCGGCCTTGGGATTCTCTACGCCTTTGGGCGCGCGCAAGATCGAGAAGATCGTCCCGACGGAAATGTTCACATCGATATTGGATGATCCATCAAGCGGATCAAACACCAGCAGATACTTTCCTTTCGGATACTTCGCCGGAATAGGATAGACATCATCCATCTCTTCCGAAGCCATCGCCGCCAGATGACCGCCCCATTCGGTGGACTTGATGAACACCTCGTTGGTGATGATGTCCAGTTTCTTCTGCGTCTCGCCCTGCACGTTCTCGCTGCCCGCACTGCCCAGCACACCGATCAGCGCGCCTTTGTTGACATCATGCGCGATCTGTTTGCAGGCGATGATGACATCGCTGATCAAACCGGTGAAATCGCCGCTTGCCTTTCCCGGGATCGCGCGCTGCTCTTCGATGATGAATTGAACCAGACTCTTGCTCATGCTTTATTTCCTTCATATTATAAATTTGTCAGCGTGCGATTTTACCGCTTTTTCGTATTGCCCTCCACGGCTATTTATTGAAGATTCCATAATTGAAGACAACGCTGCATTTTCCAGAATTGAACTTGAAAAACAATAAAACTGCCACGTCATTCCCGCCTACCCCCTCTCCCCCAGAGGGGGAGAGGGCGATCGTCCCCTCTCCCGCAGGCGGGAGAGGGTTAGGGAGAGGGCTGCGGGAATCCAGTAGGATTAAACAAGAGGCACTATGTCTTGCTGGATTCCCGCTTTCGCGGGAATGACGGCATGTGTGTCGTGAATTCTGAAAATATCAATTAGGGAACCTCTGATTAAGTCCCGTTCGTGCCGAGTGTTTTCCGTTCATCCTTCGATACGCCGCGCTAGGCGCGGCACTGATATAACTACTAGCCATTCGACTAGGCTGCTACAAGACATCAGCCAAGTCGCTGGTTATCAGGACGAACGAAAAATGTATCGAGGCATATTCCCGGGTTAATCAGAGGTTCCTTAGGATACTTGCTTAAGGATGGCGATACCGAACCCAGGCACGATTGTGATGTGCGTCAGCTTGTCCTGACCGCCTGTCGGGCAAAATAGCCGGTCACACAAAATATTTGAATTTACCCGCAGGGCTGAGGTATCCTGCCGCCTAAGATGCGTTATACAAAGCTGCCCCGGCCTGCTGCGCCTGGCAGTAAATCCGCGATCACCGCGATCATTAATCGAGAACGAGGTAAACCAAATGCGATTCAGCCCGACCCAACTCCTGCATGGCTTGCTGTACACGGCCCCGATAATGCTGCTCACTCTGGCCGCATGTGGCGGTGGCGGTGGCAGTAGCAGCACTCCGTCATTCAGCGCATCATATATCGTCAGCGGAACCACCTCCGGTCTTACCAGCAACGGTCTCGTACTGCGCAACAATGGCGGTGATGATCTGACTGTTACCTCTGGTGTCACTGGCTTTTCCTTTCCTGCTATCAACACCAGCTACAACGTCACTGTCCTGAGTCAACCAAACCACAGAAATTGTATTGTCTCGAATGGATCCGGCCCCAAGCAGGCT
>JBDTPM010000331.1:0-3799 GCA_039932695.1 Gallionella sp.
GCGCCTCCACCGGCAGTCGCGAGGCGATCGAGCTGCGCGACGGCGACAAGTCGCGCTATCTCGGCAAGGGCGTGCTGAAGGCCGTCGAGCACGTCAACACCGAAATCTGCGAAGCGATCATCGGCCTGGATGTCGAGGATCAGGCTTTCATCGACCAGACCATGATCGACCTGGATGGCACCGAGAACAAGTCGCGTCTGGGCGCCAATGCGATCCTGGCCGTGTCGATGGCGTGCGCGCGCGCTGCCGCCGAACAGGCCGGCCTGCCGCTCTATCGCTACCTCGGTGGTGCCGCCCCGATGGCTTTGCCGGTACCGATGATGAACATCATCAACGGGGGCGAGCACGCCAACAACAACATCGACATGCAGGAATTCATGATCATCCCGGTCGGTGCGCCGAGCTTCCGCGAAGCGTTGCGCTACGGTGCGGAAGTGTTCCACGCGCTGAAGAACCTGATCGACAAGAAAGGCATGCCGACCACGGTGGGTGATGAAGGCGGTTTTGCGCCGAATCTGCCGAACAACGAAGCGGCCCTGCAATTGATCGTGCAAGGCATCGAGGCGGCGGGATACGTGCCGGGCACCGATGTGGCGATCGGTGTGGATTGCGCCAGCTCCGAGTTTTACAAGGACGGCCTGTACCACCTCGATTCCGAAAAGCTGAAACTGACTTCGGCGCAATTCGTCGATTACCTCGCCAACTGGACCGACAAGTATCCGGTGATCAGCATCGAGGACGGCATGAGCGAACACGATTGGGAAGGCTGGAAGCTGTTGACCAAGCGTCTCGGCAAAACCATCCAGATCGTCGGCGATGATATTTTCGTCACCAATACCAAGATCTTCCGTGAAGGCATCAGGCAAGGCATCGCCAATTCCATCCTGATCAAGATCAACCAGATCGGCACACTGACCGAGACTTTCGCCGCGATCGAGATGGCCAAGCGTGCCGGTTATACCGCCGTGATCTCGCATCGTTCCGGCGAGACCGAAGACACCACCATTGCCGACATCGCGGTCGCCACCAACGTGCTGCAGATCAAGACCGGCTCGATGTCGCGTTCGGATCGCATGGCAAAATACAATCAATTGCTGCGCATCGAAGAAGACCTGGGCGACACCGCTTCCTATCCGGGGCGTGACGCTTATTACCAATTAGGGTAATGCGTGCAGTCACGCTGATACTGGTCATCCTGCTGCTGCTGTTGCAGTATCCGTTGTGGATCGGGAAGGGCAGCTGGTTGAAAGTGTGGGACATGAACCGGCAGCTCGAAGCGCAACAGCAAGCCAATCAGCAGACCCAGGCGCGCAATGCGTTATTGGATGCGGAAGTGCGCGACCTCAAGCAGGGCACGGCGGCCATCGAAGAACGTGCCCGCAGCGAACTGGGCATGATCAAGCGCGACGAAGTGTTCTACCAGATCCTGGAAGATCCATCCTCACAAAAGCCGGAGAAACAGGCAACGCCATCTCCGGCTTCTGCTGCTTTTGGTGACCACAAATAATTTCCGTTTGATGCTGAGGTTGATTGCTGGGTTATGTACTTCCAGAGTTGAACCCTGTTATATGTGACGAGTGTACTACCGGATTAGCTTCGATGTTAGTTTTTGCCCCGAGTCTTGCTATATTTTGGGGAGTTTTTCTTATCGTTGTATTTTGGCAGAGTGTCGAAGAGTTTGGAAAACTGCGCAAAACATTCGTACTCAGCTCTAGCAACATCTCCCATTAAGAGGAGGTCGGCGGGAGCGTTCGAGGCAACGTCACATTCGAAGGGCGCGACAGCAACATAAAGAACTGGCAACAGTTTTTTGTATATCGGATGGTCATACCGAAACCGATCTGCTCCGCCATGTCCGGTCTTTCCAATAACCGTGTTGTCGAACTGTTTAAGTCGTCCCTTTAATCCAGATACGGCATTGGTCATGCCCACGTAAACTATTTCCTGTATCCACAAAAACCGCTTACCCGAAAGATCTTGAGGCGAGATTGCGAGCGCATAGATGCCGGGGAATTTAATTCCCTTGAGTTGCTCTCGATCAGCCCAGCCGACCCAGCGTGAAAAGCGCTTTGCATCCATGATGGTGTTGGTATTTGAGCAGCTAATATGACCAGAACAGTAGAGTGATTGGTGCAATGCCCGTTGGTTATTGCACCCTACGAGAGGATAACCGTTCCGCCGCCTGCACGGTATTCGCCACCAGCATCGTGATGGTCATCGGGCCGACGCCGCCGGGAACAGGGGTGATCCAGCCGGCGACTTGTTTCGCGGAATCGAAATCCACGTCGCCGCACAGTTTTCCGTCCGGCATGCGGTTGATGCCGACGTCGATCACCGCCGCGCCGGGTTTGATCATATCGCCGGTGATCATCTTTGGTCTGCCGGTGGCCACCACAAGAATGTCGGCATCGCGCGTGAACTTGGCGAGGTCGCGTGTCTTCGAGGTGCAGATCGTGACGGTGGCGTTATGCTGCAACAACATCAGCGCCATCGGTTTGCCGACGATGTTGCTGCGCCCGACCACCACCGCGTGCTTGCCTTCGATAGTCACGCCGCACTTTTCCAGCAGCTTCATCGCGCCAGAAGGCGTGCAGGGTGCAAAGCGCATGTTGCCGGTGACCAGCGCGCCGACGTTCATCGGGTGAAAACCGTCCACATCTTTATCGGGATTGATTGCGTTCAGCACCTTGTCGCTGTTGATGTGTTTCGGCACCGGCAGTTGCACCAGGATACCGTGGATCTTCGCATCGTTGTTCAACGCGGCGATCTTCGCCAGCAGCGTGGCTTCGCTGGTGTCGGTAGCCAAGACGATGTGCTCGGAATGCAGGCCGAGTTCGGCGCAGGCCTTCACCTTGTTCGCGACATACACTTTGGAGGCGGGGTCTTCACCGACGATGATCACCGCGAGGCCCGGTGTCACACCGCGCGCCTTCAGCGCATCGGCGCGCACCTTCCATTCGGCGCGCACTTCCTGCGCGATGGCCTTGCCGTCTATGATCTTTGCCGTCATTGCTGTTCCCTATTGATCTTTACATAATTCGCGACACACATGCCGTCATCCCGGCGCAGGCCGGGATCCAGCAAGACAAAAATGCATTTTGTTTAAACCCATTGGATTCCCGCCTACGCGGGAATGACATGGCAATTTATCCCAAATAATCCATTAGCACCAAAACCCCCTCCAGCTCCCCCTTGTCAGGGGGAGAGCCAGCCTGCTCCTCCCCCGCTCCCTCCTTGACAAGGGAGGGCTGGGGTGGGTTGGGAAGGTTGGGAGGGGTTTAAGCCTAAATGACAATCCGCGCTTATTCATTTTTCCAATTCCATTCTGAATGATGAGGCGCTGTCTTCAAATACGTAAACCTCAATAAGTATATTGTCAGAACTGGGGTTTCTCCGGGGCATTCTGGTAGTTCTCGACGCCGGCCATGATTTCCTTGCGCGCTTCCTCGATACCTTCCCAGCCGCCGATCTTCACCCACTTGTTGGGTTCGAGGTCTTTGTAGTGCTGGAAGAAATGGGCGATTTGCTTGAGCGTGATCTCCGGCAGCTCGGTATAACTTTTCAATCCGCGATACAGCGTGGAGAGCTTGTCCACCGGAACGGCCAGCACCTTGGCATCCAGGCCGGCTTCATCTTCCATCTTCAACACGGCGAGCGGGCGGCAGCGCACCACCACGCCGGTGTTCAACGCCACGGGTGTGATCACCAGCACATCGACCGGATCGCCGTCGTCGGAAAGCGTGTGCGGGATGTAGCCGTAGTTGCAGGGATAATGCATCGCGGTGTTCATGAAACGGTC
>JBDTPM010000332.1:0-3351 GCA_039932695.1 Gallionella sp.
CAGGGCATCAGCAAGGAAGTGATCCCGCCGTATTACTCGGTGAAGGAAGCGGTGTTCCCGTTCATCAAGTTCCCCGGCGTCGATACGATACTGGGTCCCGAAATGAAATCCACCGGCGAAGTGATGGGCATGGGCGAAACCTTTGCCGAAGCGTTTGTGAAATCGCAGCTGGCTGCCAGCGTCAAATTGCCGAAGGATGGCAAGGTGTTCATCAGTGTGCGTGAAGAGGACAAGTCTGGCGCGGTAGAGATCGCCGGATCTCTGGCAAATCTCGGATTTACGGTTTTGGCGACGCGAGGCACCGCGGCGATGATCGCCGCAGCCGGTGTCGAAGTGACGGTGGTGAACAAGGTTGCGGAAGGCCGGCCTCATATAGTGGACATGATCAAGAACGGAGATGTCAATCTCATCATCAACACAGTGGACAGCAAACCCAGCGTGATGCGTGATTCCTATTCGATCCGCCATGCCGCATTGCAGGGACGCATCACCTACTACACCACCTTGGCCGGCGCTCGTGCCGCCTGTCTGGGTATGCAGCACATAACGACTTTGCCGGTATATGACCTGCAGACACAACACAAAAGACTGGTTACGAGTCGCTAGTCGATAATCGCTAGTTAAACAAAATCCGCCCTTCGGCAACGCTCAGGACAGGCTCCGCGACAACACCAACTAACGACTAACAACTAAGAGAGTTTCAACATGAGCAAAATACCATTGACTTTGACCGGCGCGGAGCTGCTGCGCCAGGAGTTGCATAACCTCAAGACGGTGGAACGTCCGGCGGTGATCAATGCCATCTCGGAAGCCCGTGCACAGGGAGACCTGTCCGAGAACGCCGAATATGATGCTGCCAAAGAGCGCCAGGGGTTCGTCGAGGGGCGTATCGTCGAGTTGGAGTTCAAGCTGGGTAGCGCGCAGGTCATCGACCCCAAGACCATCAATGCCGACGGGCGCTGCGTGTTCGGCGCAACCGTGGTTCTGGAAGACGTGAACAATGGCGATGTGGTCACATATCAGATCGTCGGAGATGACGAAGCGAACATCAGGCAACGCAAGGTTTCCATCAGCTCACCGATCGCACGGGCACTGATAGGCAAGTACAGTGGAGACATCGCGGAGGTTCAGGCGCCTGGCGGAGTGAGGGAGTATGAGGTGGTGGATGTCCAGTACATCTAACCCCTCCCGGCCTCCCCTTGTCAGGGGAGGAGCCGACTTCCCAGTATCACGCGCGTACTGTTCCTCCCATGACAAGGGGAGGTTGGGAGGGGTTTAACTGCGATTGGACAGCTGCTTTTTGGTCAACGGCTTCTTGCCTTTATGGCGCGGCATCTTCTTGATTTCGATCTTGTGCGCGTCAGGGTTGGGTTGGTAAACCACCAGGATCTTGCCGATATGTTGAACCGGCGCGGCATTGAGCTGGGTGCAGATGGATTCCAGCATCGTTGCGCGCTCCTCGCGTTCATCGCTCATCACACGGATCTTGATCAGTTCGTGGGTTTTAAGGCTGGCGGCGATCTCTTTCAGCACCGCTGGGGTCAGTCCGGCGTTGCCTATCATGACTGTAGGGCTGAGAGGATGGGCGCGTGCTTTGAGGTCGCGGCGTTCGGAGACAGTGAGGGATAACATGATGGCCTTTTTCAATAAGTCGCGGATTCTAATCGATGAAGCCTTCGAAGACCAGTAAGCAATGGATGCACGAACATGTCAACGACCCTTTTGTGCAACTGGCGAAGAAGGAGGGTTATCGTTCGCGCGCCGCTTACAAGCTGCTGGAGATCGATGCCAGAGACCGTCTGCTCAAGCCTGGCATGATGGTGGTGGACCTGGGGGCGACCCCCGGCGGCTGGTCGCAGGTGGCAACCGCAAAGGTGGGGCGCGGCGGCAAGGTGATCGCACTGGACCTGTTGCCGCTCGACCCTATGTTTGGTGTGGATTTTATCCAGGGTGATTTCCGCGATGCCGAAGTGCTCAGGCAACTGGAAGATTTGCTGCACGGCAAGCCGGTCGGACTTGTAATATCGGACATGGCCCCCAATATCTCTGGTGTAGCATCCGCTGACCAGGCACGCGCGATGCACCTTGCGGAACTGGCCTTGGAATTCGCACTCGAACATTTGAGTCCGGAAGGCAGTTTTCTCGTCAAGGTCTTTCAGGGCGCGGGATTCGAGGATTATTTCAAGCTGATCCGCAGTCGTTTCGCCCGGGTGGTCACGCGCAAGCCCAAGGCTTCGCGCGACCGGAGCAGCGAAGTGTATCTTTTGGCTAGCGAAAAGACGTAATCCATAGTCTAATGAACAACCTCGTCAGCCTTTGGCTGTGTCGTTTAAGGAGTGATTTTGAACAACTTTAAGAGCATTGCAATCTGGATGGTCGTCGCACTGGTGCTGATGACCGTGTTCAATCAATTCAACACGAGACAGCAGCAGACTGCTCAGGTGCAGCTCGATTATTCTCAGTTCCTCGATGAGGTGAAGCAGGGGCATATCGCCAAGGTGACCATCGAAGGGCGCACACTGAAAGCGACCACCTCTGAAGGCAAGCGCATCTCCAGCTATGCTCCCAGCGATATCTGGATGGTCTCGGATCTGTTGAAGAACGGGGTGAGCATCGAAGCCAAGCCCGAGGAAGAACCTTCCTTCCTGATGAATATTTTCGTCTCGTGGTTCCCGATGATATTGCTGATTGGCGTGTGGATATTCTTCATGCGCCAGATGCAGGGCGGCGGCAAGGGTGGCGCGTTCTCGTTCGGCAAGAGCAAGGCGCGGATGATGGACGAGAACAAGGAGCGCTTCACGTTTGCCGATGTGGCGGGCTGCGATGAGGCCAAAGAAGAAGTGTCCGAGTTGGTGGATTTTTTGCGCGATCCGACCAAATTTCAGAAGCTCGGCGGGCGTATCCCGCGCGGCGTGTTGCTGGTGGGCAATCCCGGAACCGGCAAGACGCTGCTGGCGAAAGCGATCGCAGGCGAGGCCAAGGTGCCGTTCTTTTCCATCTCCGGTTCTGATTTTGTGGAAATGTTCGTCGGTGTGGGTGCCGCGCGGGTGCGCGACATGTTCGAACAGGCGAAGAAACATGCGCCGTGCATCGTGTTCATCGACGAGATCGATGCAGTCGGCCGGCAGCGCGGTGCGGGTCTGGGTGGCGGCAACGACGAGCGCGAGCAGACCCTGAACGCATTGCTGGTTGAAATGGATGGTTTCGAAGGCGCCAGCGGCGTGATCGTGATCGCCGCGACCAACCGTCCCGATGTGCTCGATCCTGCGCTGCTGCGCCCGGGCCGTTTCGACCGTCAGGTGGTCGTGCCGTTGCCGGATATTCGCGGCCGCGAACAGATCCTGATGGTGC
>JBDTPM010000333.1:0-2157 GCA_039932695.1 Gallionella sp.
TCGCCAAGCCCGGCTGCACGCTGGAAGACGCGATCGAGAACATCGACATCGGCGGCCCGACGATGGTGCGTGCGGCGGCCAAGAACCACGCTCATGTGGCCATCGTCACCGATCCGGCGGACTACGCGGATGTGCTGGCAGAGATGCAGACCAACAAGGGCGCGGTGTCTGATGCCACGCGTTTCGACCTGGCGAAGAAGGCGTTCTCGCACACCGCCGCCTACGACAGCATGATCAGCAACTACCTCACCGCGATCGACTGCGACGGCAACAAGAGTGCTTTCCCGGCACAGATCAACTTCAACTTTGCCAAGGTGCAGGACATGCGCTACGGCGAGAATCCGCATCAGCAAGCGGCGTTCTACCGCGACCTGGTTCCGGTGGCGGGCGGCCCTTCGACTATGCTCAGGACAGGCATCGCCGACTATACCCAGTTGCAGGGCAAGGAGCTCAGCTACAACAACATCGGCGATGCCGATGCGGCATGGGAACTGGTCAAGACCTTCGACCAGCCGGCCTGTGTGATCGTGAAGCATGCCAACCCGTGCGGCGTGGCGATTGCAGACAGCGCGCACAACGCATACAAACTTGCTTACGCCACCGACACGACTTCCGCGTTCGGCGGCATCATCGCGTTCAACCGCGAGCTGGATGCCGAGACCGCGGCGCAGATCACCGCCAACCAGTTCGTCGAAGTCATCATCGCGCCATCCGCGACCGAATCCGCACTGAAAGTCACCGCGGCGAAACAGAACGTGCGCGTGCTCACGGTGCCGCTGTCCAACGCGCACAACCAGTTCGACTTCAAGCGTGTCAGCGGCGGCCTGCTGGTTCAGACGCCGGATACGCTGAACGTGCAGGCGGCGCAGCTCAAGGTGGTGACAAAGGCGCAACCCAGCAAAGAACAACTGCAAAACCTGCTGTTCGCCTGGCGCGTGGCAAAGTATGTGAAATCCAACGCAATTGTTTTTTGCAAAGATGGCCGAACGCTGGGCGTAGGTGCGGGGCAAATGAGCCGCGTGGACAGCACGCGCATCGCCAGCATCAAGGCGCAAAATGCAGGTCTTAGCCTGACAGGTTCTGTCGTGTCGTCGGATGCTTTCTTCCCGTTCCGCGATGGCATCGACGTGCTGGCTGCAGTGGGCGCGAAGGCTGTAATCCAGCCCGGGGGTTCAATGCGTGATGAGGAAGTGATCGCAGCAGCCGATGAACATGGGTTGGCAATGGTGTTCACCGGATTCAGACATTTTAGGCATTAATATTTGCGTGAAAGGTGAAACGTGAAAAGTGATGCCCACACCGCGCTTGTGGCGCGACCCTCCATGTCGGTAGGATTTGGCAGCCACGGGTTTTCGTTTCACCTTTCACGTTTCACCTTTCACGGATTCAAGCTATGAAAATTTTGGTCATCGGTTCCGGCGGTCGCGAGCACGCGCTGGCATGGCGTCTGGCGCAGGGCGCCAAAGTGCAGAAGGTGTATGTCGCGCCGGGCAATGCGGGCACGGCGCTGGAAGAAGGCGTGGAGAATGTCGAGATCACTGCCATCCCGGAGCTGATCGCATTCGCGCAACGCGAAGATATCTACATGACCGTGGTTGGCCCGGAAGCACCGCTGGCTGCAGGTATCGTGGACGAATTTCGCGCCGCCGGGCTGAAGATATTCGGGCCCACCAAGGCCGCCGCGCAACTGGAATCCTCCAAGGATTTCGCCAAGCGTTTCATGACCCGGCACAACATCCCCACCGCATTCTTCGAGACCTTCGGCGACATCAAGGCGGCGCGTGCCTATGTCGAAGCATATATTTCAAAACATGGCGCGCCCATCGTCATCAAGGCCGACGGCCTCGCCGCAGGCAAGGGCGTGGTCGTGGCGATGAACAAACAGGAAGCGTTCGATGCGATCGACATGATGCTTGCAGGCAACAAGCTCGGAGATGCCGGCGCTCGCGTGGTGATCGAGGAGTTTCTGAGCGGAGAAGAGGCCAGTTTCATTGTGATGGTGGACGGCAAGCATGTGCTGCCGATGGCGACCAGCCAGGACCACAAGCGCCTGCAGGATGGCGACAACGGCCCCAACACCGGCGGCATGGGCGCGTATTCGCCCGCACCGGTGGTCACGCCAACCATTAATGCGCGCGTGCTGCGCGAAGTGATCCA
>JBDTPM010000334.1:0-4882 GCA_039932695.1 Gallionella sp.
TCAGCGTCTCGATCAGCACGGCGGTCTGGATGGTCATGTGCAGCGAGCCGGTGATGCGCGCGCCGCGCAAGGGTTGCTTGGCGCTGTATTCCTTGCGGATCGCCATCAGGCCCGGCATTTCGGTCTCGGCGATGGCCATTTCCTTGCGTCCCCATCCGGCCAGGGAGATATCGGCGACTTTGTAATCGGTGAATCCTTTAGTTGCTGCGTTTCCGCTTGTAGCAGAGTTCATAAGTGCTCCATTCATATAGTTAATGAATGGGTGCGGTTGAAACGTGTATTGACGCCGAGCCTGACGGGGGACTGGTTGTCCAGACCCGCTGCAGCACCCCTCGGAGGGCGCGGATTATAAACGAAAAAGGGTATTTTTGCTAAAGATTGGCATCCGCACGCAATGCCGCTGCCTTATCGGTGTTTTGGCTACAACCGCCGCTACGCGGCTTAACATCACAAGCGATGTTAGTTTTCGCCGAAATACTGATAAGCGCGCTTTGTGCGAGGTTTTATAGGTCTGCATCTGCACGGAGTGCAGATGCCTTATCAGTATTTTGGCTACGGCACGGATGCTTTGCATCCTTCACATCCGCTGACGCGGATATGGGCTTACGCCGAAACAATGACAAACCGCTACGCGGCGGACTTACAGTGTTTTGGCTTCGGCCGCTGCTGAAGCAGCTTAACTTGCTTCGCAAATTAGCCTGCGCCCGAATAAAGATAAGCACGCCTGCGGCGTGTGGGTTGTACGCTTTGCTTACAACCCAGCATCGGCACGCAGTGCAGCTGCCTTATCTGTATTCTCCCACTTGAACTCCGGTTCTTCGCGACCGAAATGTCCATAGGCTGCGGTCTTCTCGTAGATCGGACGCAGCAGGTCGAGCATTTGCACGATGCCCTTAGGGCGCAGATCGAAGTGTTTCTTCACCAGTTCCGCGATCTTTTCATCCGAAACCTTGCCGGTTCCATAAGTGGTGACCATCACGCTGGTGGGTTGTGCTACACCGATGGCGTAGGAGATCTGGATCAGGCATTTGTCCGCCAATCCTGCCGCGACGATGTTCTTCGCCACATAACGTCCTGCGTAGGCAGCGGAACGATCCACCTTTGATGGGTCCTTGCCGGAGAATGCGCCGCCGCCGTGCGGGGCCGCACCGCCGTAGGTATCGACGATGATCTTGCGTCCGGTCAGACCGCAGTCTCCCTGCGGGCCGCCGATGACGAAACGTCCGGTCGGGTTGACCAGATATTTGATCTGACCCTTGATCAGTTCCTTGGGCAGCACCGGTTTGATGATCTCTTCGATCGCCGCTTCGCGTATCGCGTCCAGTGTCATTTCCGGAGCATGTTGTGTCGATAACACCACGGTGTCGATGGAGTCGGGTTTGCCATCGACATATTTTATGGTCACTTGCGATTTCGCATCCGGTCGCAGCCACTTCAGGCGACCATCCTTGCGCAGTTGCGATTGGCGCTCGACGATGCGGTGCGACAGATAGATCGGTAACGGCATCAGCACGTCAGTTTCGCGGCAGGCATAGCCGAACATCAAACCCTGGTCGCCTGCGCCTTGATCGAGGCCGTCGTCATAGGCTTTGTTCACGCCCTGGGCTATATCGGGGCTCTGCTTGTCGTAAGCCACCAGCACCGCGCAGCCCTTGTAGTCGATACCGAATTCGGTATTGTCGTAGCCGATGCGCTTGAGGGTGTCACGCGCTACCTGGATGTAATCGACATTGGCGGCGGTGGTGATCTCGCCAGCCAGCACGACCAAGCCGGTGTTGCACAGCGTTTCGGCGGCAATACGCGAATGCTTGTCCTGCGCTAGAATGGCATCCACGATCGCATCGGAAATCTGATCAGCTACCTTGTCCGGGTGGCCCTCGGACACGGATTCAGATGTGAAGAAATACTCGCTCATGGTTCTCCGTTCGATCACTTCGAAAGTTAAATGGGCGCGCATTATAACAAAACCAGCCGTACGCTTAGACTTTATGAAATTTTCACCGATGGTCGGGATGTTTAACCTGCTGGCGCACTTGCCCTTGCGGGTGTTGCACCTGCTTGGCGCGATGCTCGGATGGGCGACCTATTTTTTTTCCGGGCAGTATGCCGCGCGTTTACGGGAGAATCTGCACAATTCAGGACTGGAGAGCTCGGAGACCGATACGCGCAAATTGCTGCATGCGAACATACGCGAAGCTGGCAAAGGCGTGATGGAGTTGCCCTGGGTGTGGCTACGGCCTATGGAAAAAGTGGTCGCCAGCGTCAATCAGTGCCACGGATGGGAACATGTCGAGGCTGCGCGTTCACTGGGCAAGGGTGTGATTCTGTTGACACCGCATATCGGTTGTTTCGAGGTCATCAGTCTGTATATCGCTGCGCGAATGCCGATGACGAGCATGTACCGGCCGCCGCGCTGGGAATTCCTGGATACTCTGATGCATCAAGGTCGCGAGCGCGGTCAGACGAAGTTGGTGCCGGCCGATCTGGGCGGCGTGCGCAAGATGCTCAAGGCGCTCAAGCGCGGCGAGTTCATCGGCGTGTTGCCGGATCAGGTACCGGGCAATGGAGAGGGCGAGTGGGCCCCGTTCTTCGGGCGCCCTGCTTATACGATGACATTGATCGGGCGATTGATGGAATCCAGTGGTGCGCCGGTGGTGATGTGCTACAGCCAGCGCCTGCCCAAAGGCGCGGGTTATGTGTTGCACTTTGCGCCGTTATCCTTCGATATGTCCCGGTCCATTCCGCAGCAGATCAACAGCGCATTGGAGGCGGTGATCAGAAATCACCCGGAACAATATCTATGGAGTTATAACCGTTACAAAGTTCCGCGCGGCGCATTGCCACCGGGAGCGGTCAAGGAGAATTGATGCTGGTGCGCATGGGCGTTTTCATTTTGTGGTTGATCCATTTCCTGCCATTTCGCGTCATCGTTGCGATAGGTAGCGGTGCCGGTTCATTGCTATTTGTGCTGGCCGCTGAACGTCGCAAAGTGGGGGCTATCAATCTTAAACTGTGTTTCCCCGACATGAGCGTTGAGGCGCGCAATAAACTGTTGAGCGACCACTTCAAGATGTTCGGCCGCGGCCTCATTGAGCGCAGCATCCTGTGGTGGTCGAGTGCCAAGCGTATACGCAGCCTGATCCGCGTCGAGGGCGTGGAACATTTTGATGCAGTGAAAGGCAAGCCGGCCATCCTGCTGACGCCGCACTTCGTCGGGATGGATGTCGGCGGGCAGTGGATCGCGCAGCAAACCGATACGGTGTGCATGTATTCTAACCAGAAGAGCCGCTATCTGACCGAATTGCTGCTGAAAAAACGCGCCCGCTTTCGCAACCAGCGTCTCTTTTCACGTCAGCAAGGTCTGCGCCCCATCCTCAAGGGGATGCGGGAAGGAATGCCGTTCATCTATCCGACTGATCAGGATCAGGGCGTCAAGGATGGAGCCTTCATCCCATTCTTTGGCGTGCCCGCCGCTACGATGACCTCGGTGCCCCGCATCGCACAAATGACCGGAGCAAAAATCCTGCCCGGCATCACGCGCCTGTTGCCGGGAGGTGCGGGGTACGTGCTGACCTTCTACCCTGCGTGGGAAAACTACCCGAGCGGTGACGACATCGCCGACGCGCGTCGCATGAACGAATTCATCGAGCAGCGCGTGCTGGAGATGCCGGAACAATATTTCTGGCTGCATAAACGGTTCAAGACCCGACCGGAAGGCGAAGCAAAATTTTATTGATAAACCCCCTCAATCCCCCTTGTCATAACCAGCGACTTGGCTATCGTTTTTTGATAGCCAAGTCGAATGGCTAGTAGTTCCATCAGGGGGAAGCGCATCGCTCCTCCCCTGAGAAGGGGAGGCTGGGAGGGGTTGGAGGAACGTAATGAAATATAAAGACCTGCGCGACTTCATTTCTCAACTGGAAAAGATCGGTGAGTTAAAGCGCGTGTCTGCGCCTGTCTCCACACATCTGGAGATGACCGAGATCTGCGACCGGCTGTTGCGAGCACAGGGTCCGGCTGTGTTATTCGAGAACGTCACTGGGTACAGCATGACCCCAAACAATATCCCGGTGCTGGCCAATCTGTTCGGCACGCCGCGTCGCGTGGCATTGGGCATGGGTGAAGAATCCACCGCTGCTCTGCGCGAAGTGGGAAGATTGCTGGCGTATCTGAAGGAACCCGAGCCGCCCAAAGGATTGAAAGATGCCTGGGAAAAATGGCCGGTGCTGAAGCAGGTGCTGAACATGTCGCCCAAGGTGCTGTCTTCTGCGCCGTGTCAGGATGTGGTGTGGGAAGGAAGTGAAGTGGATTTGGGCAAGCTGCCGATCCAGACCTGTTGGCCCGGCGACGCTGCCCCGCTCATCACCTGGGGGCTGGTGGTCACTCGCGGGCCGAACAAACCGCGCCAGAATCTCGGCATCTACCGCCAGCAGGTGATCGCACCGAACAAAGTCATCATGCGCTGGCTGGCACATCGCGGCGGCGCGCTGGACTTTCAGGACTGGTGCAAATCGCATCCCGGCGAGCCGTTCCCGATCGCGGTTGTAATCGGGGCCGATCCGGCCACGATACTCGGCGCGGTCACACCGGTGCCGGATAGTCTTTCCGAATACCAGTTTGCCGGATTGCTGCGCGGCAGCAAGACTGAATTGGTCAAGTGCATGGGGAGCGATCTGCAAGTGCCGGCTTCTGCCGAGATCGTGCTGGAAGGCGTGATCCATCCAGATGAAATGGCAATGGAGGGCCCGTTCGGGGACCACACCGGCTATTACAACGAGCAGGAAAGATTCCCGGTGTTCACGATCGAGCGCATCACGATGCGGCGCGACCCGATCTACCATTCCACCTACACCGGCAAGCCTCCCGATGAACCATCCATGCT
>JBDTPM010000335.1:0-3229 GCA_039932695.1 Gallionella sp.
CCGCTGACGAACAATGCTGCCGCAATCAATAGACCTTTGGTGAATTTATTCACGTATAGCTCCTCATGTGTTAATAGAAAATTATCTTATTGCGCCCGTATTGGAGTGCTATCTACCCCATTTTGTTTCAGAAACTTTCGCGCGATATTTTCTTCTTCGGCTGTTTTGTATGGTCCCAGACGCACACGATACCACACACCTTTGTCGGGAATATTCGCGCTTAGAACATTGGCTTCAACGCCCAGCAGCGCCAGCTTGGCCTTGAGTTTTTCGGCATCATCGGCATTCTGGAATGATCCGGCCTGCAGCAGATGCGGCTCGTAACCGGCGGGGGTCTTGTGCTCTGAAACCTTGGGTCTATCGGCTGGCTTGGCCGGCGTAACGATGGCTTTATCCTGCTTGTCGGTCAGGACTTTGTAGAATTCAAATCGCGGCTTGTCGCTGACACCGGGAACCGCAGACCCGGCGGAAGGATTCTGAAGAGAGGGCCCTGTGGACAGCTTGTCCGCTAACGGTGGTTTTTGCAAAAAGGGTTTTGGTGACTTCATCAAATACCATGCCAATCCCGCAGCCAGGCCTACCCCGATGACCATCCCAACGAGAATGCCCGCCATCAACGGATTCCCGCCTTTGCGCGGCGCTGCCGACCTGTTGCCTGTGTTACTGCTCATATCCAGCTATCCCTTGTGATTACATACCTAACGTTACATTTTTTCCGGTGCACTCACACCAAGAAGTGCCAATCCGTTACGCATCACTTGCGCGACTGCAGCGATCAGCGCCAGCCTCGCGCACTTGAGCGCTTCGTCCTCGACCAGAAAACGCGATGCATTATAGTAGCTGTGGAAATCCGCCGCCAATTCCTTCAGGTAAAAGGCGATCAGGTGAGGCGCCAGATCCAGCGCGGCATCCTCGATCACCTGAGGATAGTCGATCAACTGCTGCAACAAGGCCGTTTCGTATTCGCTATCCAGCAGGCCGACATCCGCGTGCAGCAAGGCTTGCCGCTCGCCGCCCCATTGCGCCAGCACCGCGCTGATCCGCGCATGTCCGTACTGGATGTAATACACCGGGTTGTCGTTGTTCTTTGATTTCGCCAGGTCGATGTCAAACACCAGTTGCGAATCCGTATGTCGCGAGGCAAGGAAATAACGGGTCGCATCGCAACCCACTTCATCGATCAGGTCTCGAAGAGTGACATAACTCCCCGCACGTTTGGATATCTTCACTTCCTGGCCGTTGCGCAACACCGTCACCATCTGGTGCAACACATAGTCCGGCCAGCCTTGCGGGATGCCGACGTCCAGCGCCTGCAAGCCCGCCCTGACACGCGTGATCGTGCTGTGGTGATCCGCGCCCTGCTCGTTGATCACGCGGGTGTAGCCGCGCCGCCACTTGTCCAGATGATAGGCCACGTCCGGCACGAAATAGGTGTAAGTGCCATCAGTCTTGCGCATCACCCTGTCCTTGTCGTCGCCGAACGCGGTAGTGCGCAGCCACAGCGCATCATCCTGTTCATAGGTGTGGCCGCTGGCGATCAGCCTGTTGACTGTTTCTTCCACCTTGCCATCGGTGTATAGCGCCGACTCCAGCGCGAACACGTCGAAGTTCACGCCGAACGCACGCAGATCGAGATCCTGTTCGCGGCGCAGATAAGCCACCGCGAAATGGCGGATCGCCTCGGCATCGTTCACATCGCCTGAGGCCTTCACATGCTGGTCGTCCGCCTCCACGGTTTCTTCTGCCAGATACGCCTGTGCGACATCCGTGATGTAATCGCCGCGATAACCCGCTTCCGGCCAAGACAGATCATCAGGCGTGATGCCCTTGCAGCGCAATTGCACGGAGTGCGCCAGGTTGTCGATCTGTACACCCGCATCGTTGTAATAGAACTCGCGAGTCACGTTCCAGCCTGCCGCGTGCAGCACATTGCACAAACAATCGCCCACCGCCGCGCCGCGACCATGTCCCACATGCAGCGGCCCGGTCGGATTCGCGGAAACGAACTCCACCCCCACCTTGCGTCCCGCGCCGATATGGATGTGGCCGTAGCCTGCACCCGCTTGCAACACACCGCACACCACGCCACGCTTGGCTGCGGTGGAAATGAACACATTGATGAATCCCGCCCCGGCGATCTCCATCTTCTCGATCACTTCGGATTGCGGCAGAGCCGCGATCAACGCCTGCGCGATGTCACGTGGCGATTTGCGCAACGGCTTCGCCAACTGCATCGCCAGATTACAGGCGTAATCGCCATGCGCAGCCAGATTGGGACGCTCGATCAGGATGCTCACATCGGTGTGATCCGGCGCGACCTCGATCAAAGCCTGCGCGAACAATTCGGTCAAGTGGGATTTGAAATTCAGGACTGCGGACATTGCTTTACGCCTTTTGAGAGGCGCGGATTATAGCATTGGGGGGCTATCGGGTTGTTTATGAACTTGCCGCCAATTCAGGGTTAGAGTTTTGCTGCAATTTCAAAATACAGATAACACTCCATTGGCGCCCTTCCCTACTCACTTGCTGGCAACCGTATCGTGTATTGCCCCGATTTTTCATCCTTCACCAGCACGACCAGCTTGTGCCGCTGCGCATCTTCCATGAGTTCCTTGAACGAACGGTAGCCGTAATAGGATTCTGTGAAGCCGGGTCGGCGGCGTTGCATGGTGGGTTTGACCATTGAGTACCAAAGTTTTTCATCTGAGCCGCGTTCAGCAATCAGCCCTTCGACGGTTTCCACCATAAAGTCCAATACTTCCTGTTTCTTATCCGCTTCGAGCTTTGCTTCAGTTGGCTTCGCGGTTTCAACTTTAACTTTGGCAGGCACTTTTTTCGCGGCCTGTTTCTTCTTGGCTTCCTGCACGCGCACGAGGTCGTCGTAGAAGATGAATTCGTCGCAGTTGGCGCTGAGCAGGTCCGAGGTCGAGTCCTTCACGCCGATGCCGATGACGTATTTGTTGTTCTCGCGCAGTTTGGAAACCAGCGGGGAAAAATCCGAATCTCCGCTGATGATGACGAAGGTGTCGACATGGGATTTGGTATAGCAGAGGTCCAATGCGTCCACGACCATGCGGATGTCGGCGGAGTTCTTGCCGGACTGGCGCACATGCGGGATCTCGATCAGCTCGAACGCCGCTTCGTGCATGGTCGCCTTGAATTCCTTGTAGCGGTCCCAGTCGCAATAGGCCTTCTTGACGACGATGCTGCCCTTGAGCAGCAGGCGCTC
>JBDTPM010000336.1:0-1671 GCA_039932695.1 Gallionella sp.
ACGCCGGATTATCGCTCTCGTCCCAGTAGCGGTAACCAAGCGTGTCGAGGAAGGTACGTAGCGCCTTCTTGTCGTGGTGCGGCACCTGCATGCCGACCAGCACGCGCCCGTAGTCTGCGCCGTGGTTGCGGTAGTGGAACAGGCTGATGTTCCAGTTGCTGCTCATGCTGTTGAGGAAATTCATCAGCGCACCGGGACGTTCCGGAAACTCGAAGCGGAACATGATCTCGTCCTTGACCTCGGGCGCGTGCCCGCCGACCAGATGGCGCAGATGCAGCTTGGCCATCTCGTTGTCGGTCATGTCCAGTGTGGCGAGTTTGTTGTGCCTCAGCTTGGCCACCAGCTCGCCGGTTTCCAATTGGTCTCGCACCTGGATGCCGACGAACACCTGCGCCGCTTTTGGGTCGGCGTAGCGGTAGTTGAATTCGGTGATGTTGCGCTTGCCGAGCAGCGAGCAGAATTTGCGGAAGCTGCCGGGCGTCTCGGGGATCGTGACAGCGAGGATCGCCTCGCGCCGTTCGCCGATCTCGGCGCGCTCCGCGACGAAACGCAGGCGGTCGAAATTCATGTTCGCGCCACTGGCAACAGCAACCAGCGTCTGGTTCTTGAGTTTCTCGCGGGCCGCATACAGTTTGGCTCCGGCGATCGCCAGAGCGCCCGCCGGTTCGAGGATGGAGCGGGTGTCTTCGAACACATCCTTGATCGCGGCACAGGTCGCGTCGGTATCGACCAGGATGATCTCATCCACCAACTCGCGGCAGATGCGGAAAGTTTCCTGCCCGACCTGCTTCACCGCAACGCCGTCGGCGAACAGCCCGACATGCTCCAGCGTGACGCGCCGTTTGGTTTTCAGCGACTGGTACATGGCATCGGAATCCACCGGTTGCACCCCGATGACCCTGATGTCCGGGCGCACCTGTTTGACGTAAGCGGCCACCCCCGAGATCAGCCCGCCGCCGCCGATGGCGACAAAGATCGCATGTATCGGCAGGGTATGCTGGCGCAGGATCTCCATGCCGATGGTGCCTTGTCCGGCGATCACATCGGGATCGTCATATGGATGAACAAAGGTCAGTTTGTGTTTTTTCTCCAGCTCCAGCGCGTGAGCGTAAGAATCGGAATAGGAATCGCCGTGCAGCACCACTTTCGCCCCCCGGCTGGCAACAGCTTGCAGCTTGATCTGCGGCGTGGTGGACGGCATCACGATGACCGCCTTGCAGCCCAGTTTCTGTGCGCTGAGTGCCACACCCTGCGCATGATTACCCGCCGAGGCGGCGATCACGCCGCGCTTGAGTTGTTCCGGCGTAAGCTGAGCCATCTTGTTGTAGGCGCCACGCAGCTTGAACGAGAACACCGGCTGCATATCCTCGCGCTTGAGCAATACCGTATTGCCGAGTCGCGCAGACAGATTGGGTGCAACTTCCAGCGGCGTTTCGATCGCCACGTCATAGACGCGCGCATTAAGAATGCGTTTCAAATAACCATTCATAGACACCCCAATAACTCGTTTTCTGGGCGAATCGCGTCGTCGCGTGTTGGCTCCGACATAACCTAAAGGTTAGTCTTCACCGCAACTCCGTTGTCGCTCACTCCTTGCCTATCTATGCGATATGTCTCGTCGTTCGCTGCGCGGCTCCTTGCGCTTCATCCCACAAAACGAATTCTTGGGGC
>JBDTPM010000337.1:0-1893 GCA_039932695.1 Gallionella sp.
GCAAAGCAGTAACGGTCATGACGACACTGATTCAGGCGATGATTCTCGCCATGACCGTTTTCCCTCTCTCCTTGCTCTCTGGTGGGACAACTAGCCATTCGACTAGGCTATCAAAAAACGATAGCCAAGTTCACCCGCAAGGAGTACGCCGTGGTTGTAAGGGGCTAAAGCCCCAACAACACACGCAGGCTGGTTATCCCGCAAGCGGGCGAGAGGGACGCGGTCTCGCCATGCGAGTCTTGCGTTAACCATGCTGGCGAAAAGGATCATTCCCTGCCTGGATGTCACCGCCGGGCGCGTGGTGAAGGGCGTGAGCTTTGTCGAATTGCGCGATGCGGGAGATCCGGTGGAGATCGCCCGCCGCTATGACGAGCAGGGCGCGGACGAACTGACTTTCCTCGACATCACGGCCAGTTCCGACGACAGGGGCATCATCTTCCGCATCATCGAGCAGGTCGCCTCGCAGGTATTCATCCCGTTGACCGTGGGTGGCGGAGTGCGTGAAGTGGGTGATGTGCGCAATCTGTTGAATGCCGGGGCCGACAAGATCAGTATCAATACCGCTGCCGTGCTCAATCCGCAACTGGTGGCGGATGCCGCCGGGCGTTATGGTTCGCAGTGCATCGTGGTGGCCATCGATGCCAAGCAGGTGGGGGCAGGGCGCTGGGAAGTTTATACCCACGGCGGTCGCAAGGCGACCGGCCTGGATACGGTGGAATGGGCGAAAAAAATGCAACACTTGGGCGCGGGTGAGATACTGCTGACCAGCATGGACAAGGATGGGCGGAAGACCGGCTTCGATCTGGCACTGACCCGTGCGGTGACGGATGCATTGGAGATACCGGTGATCGCCAGCGGCGGCGTGGGCAATCTGCAACATCTCGCTGATGGCGTGAAAATCGGTGGCGCGGATGCGGTGCTGGCGGCGAGCATCTTCCACTTTGGCGAATATACCGTGCTGCAGGCCAAACAGTTCATGGCACAACAGGGTATCGAGGTGCGGTTATGACACGGTGCGCGAAAGCGACGGGTGCGGGACAACGCAGTTGCGGCGTAGGCTCATGCGCGCAGCGCGTGATGCCGAAACCAATAACCGCATCGCACCTCCTCCCGCAAACGGCTGGCTGCGTCAGTAACGTGTCGGAGGTGCGTTTATGAGCGAGGCATGGTTGAATAAGGTCAATTGGTCTGCTGATGGACTGGTGACGGCCATTGCGCAGGATGCCGTGACCGGACGGGTGCTGATGGTGGCGTGGATGGACCGCGAAGCTTTGAAGTTGACCTGGCAAAAGAACGAGGCGGTGTACTGGTCGCGTTCGCGCAAGAAGCTGTGGCACAAGGGCGAAGAGTCCGGGCATTTCCAGAAGGTGAAAGAGATGCGCCTCGATTGCGACGGTGACGTGATCCTGCTGAAAGTCGAACAACTGGGCGGCATCGCTTGTCATACCGGACGTGAAAGTTGCTTCTACAGTCGTCTGGAAAATGGGCAGTGGGTGGAAGTGGAAGCGGTGTTGAAATCTCCCGGGGAGATTTACAAAAAATGAATCAGGAAAAAGCGAGTCCGGATATATTGCAGCGACTGACGGAAATGCTGGAGACTCGCAAACAGGGATCTCCGGAAAGTTCATATGTCGCCAGGCTGTTCAGCAAGGGCGAAGACGCCATCCTGAAAAAAGTCGGCGAAGAGGCGACGGAGGTCATCCTGGCGAGCAAGGCGGGAGATAAATCCCATCTGGTGTATGAAACTGCCGACCTGTGGTTCCATTGCATGGTGCTGTTGGCACAGCATGGTTTGAGTGCCGACGATGTGTTGAAAGAGCTGGCACGGCGCGAGGGTCTGTCGGGCATTGCCGAGAAAGAAAGCAGGAAGTAAACCCCTCCCGGCCTCCCCTT
>JBDTPM010000338.1:0-2517 GCA_039932695.1 Gallionella sp.
GCGAGCAGCGGAATGCTGATCAGCAGACCGAACACCAGCACCGGCACATTACCCTTGGCTGCGGCCGCCACACCCAGCACGTTGTCCAGGCTCATCACGAGGTCGGCAACGATGATGGTCTTGACCGCGCCGAACAGACGCGTATCGGCTTGAATACTATCCGCGCTGTGCTCATCCTCGGGCAGGATCAGCTTGACGCCGATCCAGATCAACAGCAGCGCGCCCACCAGTTTGAGATAAGGCAGCGACAACAGGCTCACTGCAAAAAAAGTCAGCACGATGCGCAGCACTATCGCGCCCAGCACGCCAAACAAAATCCCTTTTTTGCGTTGTTCCAAAGGCAGGTTGCGGCAGGCCAGCGCGATAACCACCGCGTTGTCCCCGCTCAGCAGCAGATCAATCATGATGATCTTGAATACATCGACCCAAAACTGTGAAGAAGCAAACATTTCCAGCATCGTTTAACCTTTCAGAACTCTTTGCATCACACGCCCCATCTCCGCAGGATTGCGCGTGATATGTATGCCGCACTCTTCCATCACCGCCAGCTTGGTCTCGGCACCGCCTTGGCCGCCGGAAATGATCGCACCTGCGTGCCCCATGCGCTTGCCGGGCGGCGCCGTCACACCGGCGATGAAACCAATCACCGGCTTGCGCATGTTGTCCTTGATCCAGCGCGCACATTCCTCTTCGTCGCTGCCGCCGATCTCGCCGACCATGATCACCGCATCGGTATCCGGATCGTCATTGAACAGTTTCATCACATCCAGATGTTTCATGCCATTGATCGGGTCACCGCCGATGCCAACACAAGACGATTGCCCCATGCCCAGCGCGGTCAACTGCCAGACCGCTTCATAAGTCAGCGTGCCGGAACGCGACACAACGCCGATGCGCCCCTTGCGGTGGATATGTCCGGGCATGATGCCGATCTTGATTTCGTCCGGGGTGATCAGCCCGGGACAGTTCGGCCCGATCAGCAGGGTACGCTTGCCGCCCATCTTGTAGCGGGTGCGCAGCATGTCGTGCACCGGAATGCCTTCGGTGATGCAGATCACCAAATCCAGTCCCGCTTCAACCGCCTCATCTATCGCAGCAGCCGCGTAAGCCGGCGGCACGTAGATCACCGACACCGTCGCGCCGCTTTGCGACTTGGCATCCATCACGCTGTCAAATACCGGGATGCCCTCGTAGCTCTGCCCCGCCTTGCCCGGTGTGACGCCTGCGACGAAACACGCCGCCCCATTCGCGTAGGCCCTGCAGTTCGTGGTGTGGAATTGGCCGACCTTGCCGGTCATGCCCTGCGTCAACACTCTGGTGTTCTTATCGATCAGGATAGACATTACGCAGCCCTCGCAGCAGCCACTACTTTTTGAGCGGCATCCGCCATGTCGTTGCCGGAAATAATCGGCAGGCCCGATTCCGCCAGGATCTTTTTACCCAGATCGACATTCGTGCCTTCCAGCCGCACCACCAGCGGCACTTTCAGATGCACCTCGCGCGCCGCCGCCACCACGCCTTCGGCGATCACATCACACTTCATGATGCCGCCGAAAATGTTGACCAGAATCGCTTTCAGTTTTGGATTGTGCAGCATCAGCTTGAACGCTTCGGTGACCTTTTCCTTGCTCGCCCCGCCGCCCACATCGAGGAAATTCGCCGGGCTCCCGCCATAAAGTTTAATGATGTCCATGGTCGCCATCGCCAGCCCCGCACCATTCACCAGACAACCGATATCGCCATCCAAAGAGATATAGCTGAGATCGAACTTGGAGGCTTCGACTTCGGCGGGATCTTCTTCGTCCAGATCGCGCATCGCGACGATCTCGGGATGGCGATACAGCGCGTTGCTGTCAAAATTAAACTTTGCATCCAATGCCAGCACACGCCCGTCTGCGGTCAACACCTGCGGATTGATTTCCGCCAGCATCGCATCCTTCTCCACGAAGGCACGATATAAACCCTGCAGACAGGTGCGCGCTTGGGTAAGTGCCGCTGCGGGGATGCCGATGTCGCGGGCAACGGTGTCGGCTTCGGCATCGCGCAATCCCGCCACCGGGTCGATCCACACCTTGCGAATTTTTTCAGGGCTATGCGCGGCCACTTCTTCGATCTCCATGCCGCCCTCGCTACTGGCCAACAAGGCGACGCTCTGCTTGCTGCGATCGATCACCATACCGAGATAAAATTCCTTGGTGATTTGCGCGCCCTCTTCAATCAACAAACGCCGCACCACCTGGCCGTCCTGGCCGGTTTGATGCGTGGCCAGATGCATACCCAATATCTGCCGAGCAGCACTGCGCACCTCTTCCAACGAGCGCGCCACCTTCACCCCGCCGCCCTTGCCACGTCCGCCGGCGTGTATCTGCGCCTTCACCATCCACACCGCACCGCCCAATTGCTGCGCGGCAGCCACTGCTTCATCAACACTGAAGCACGCCACCCCGCGCGGCGTAGGCACGCCAAATTGCCGCAGGATTTCATTCTTGGGTCCGCGAACGACCCAAGCGGTGACGC